>CALZIE010000050.1 GCA_945787565.1 uncultured Lachnospiraceae bacterium | reverse complement strand
CTATCGGGCATTTGATACCGTGGATGAGACCGTGAATGCATTAAAGGGAAATGAAATTCAGCTAGCATGGTTTTCCGATGTAACAGCAAGGTATCTGTTAAAAACCGTAGATGGTCTTAGAGAGCTAAAAACATCGGACCCGACAAATCATCAGCTGGATTTCGCACTTGCCCTTAGGACAGACGAAGTGGAGCTTAGAGATCAGTTAAATACAGTATTAGCTACCTTAAAAGAGAATGGAACGCTGCAACAGTTAATCGATACGTATGTAGATACCGATGATTATTCCTATAGTTATCCACAAAGCAAGATGAAATCCACTTCCATCTATAAAAGTGCCAAACCGATTTATATTGGAGTATCCGGAGCGGTTCCACCGCTAGATTTATTTGACGTATCCGGAGAGCCTACGGGCTTTGCCGTAGCATTAATGGATGAAATCGGTCTTTTACTAAGAAGAGAAGTGAAGTTTGTAGTAATGAAGAATGAAGCAATGTTCTCGAATCTAATGAGTGGCAAGGTAGATGCTATCTTCTGTTATGGTACAACCAAAAGCACCATGGTAAGCGAAAAGAACTATATCATGACAGATGGATATTATACGATGAATAAATACACATATCTTGTGCAGGAATAAAAGGGGGAGAGAACATGGAATTTATAAGAAACTTATTTGATACAATTACGAATAATCTGATCGCAGGGGATGCTTTTTATATGATTGCAAAAAGCATCATTACAACAATGATCGTTACCGGAATCGCATGGGTGATTATGTTCTTCTTTGGAACGATTGTAAGCTATTGCATGTGCTATGAGAAAAAGATAGTTTCCCGTCTGTTTGAAGCGATCTGCTTTATCTTTCGTTCCACACCAGCATTATTAATGCTGCTTCTGTTTTACTATGTAATCTGTAAGCAGAGCCGATTAGATCCTGCCATTATAGCAGGAATCGCACTTGGTTTTTATGGCGCAGGACATCTGGCAGAAATCTTAGCCAAATACGTGCGTGACGCACAGAGAAAACAGGATGCCTCTGTCAATAAGAGACTTCAGCAAGTATTCTATAGCGTATGCATACCACAGGCAATGGAAGATGCATTGTTTCCAATCAAACGTATTACCATCCATATCTTACAGTGGACAACGGTTGTAGGTTATATTACTGTAAATGACCTGACAGAAGTAATGAATCGCATTGGTCAGAGAACCATGTATCCATTCTTCTCAATCTTTGTATGCATTATCTTTTATATGGTAGTAACCATAATTATTGAAGGAATCTTCCGTCTGTTTGAACGCAGATTTGAAAAATAAATAACGTATCTAAGGTATTTTATTTCAGTGTATTGATACGAGAACATAAAAGTCGATTTACTTTTTCCTAGCTGATAGAAAGTCTATTAGCTTAGGAAAAAGTAAGTCGACTTTTGTTCGTTATAACTAGATACTCTAACGAGCAGAAGGCTCTAGGTATTCTCCCCCCTTTTTTTAGCACGCTGTTTAGTTGGTAGATCTTATATAGAAGATATTTTTTTTGAGTATAACAATTACTATAATTCACATATATTGAATAATAATACAAAAATGTATAAAAAGTATTGAAAATAGTATCAATATATTATAAAAAACAATCCATATACAACACGTTAAAGAATTAAACTACTGAAGAAAAAAGGAAATTGAAAAATGAAAAAAGAAACAAAAACTAGAATATGGAGTTCACTGGCGGCAAAATTGGTACTTTTAGCAGTAGTGTCTGCGGTAACCGCCAATGCATTTAATTTATGGACATCGATACCAACAATGAAAACGGTTTATCTAGAACAGCTAGAAAGCACATTGGTAGGTACGACATCTTTATATGGGGCTTTTCTAGATGCTCAGGTGGAAAATGCCAATCAGATCGGAGAATCAATGCAGCCAGAAGATTATGCTACGATCATTGAAACCTTTCATATTCATGGGATGGAAACAGAATATGGATATCTGACAGATTCTAATGGGGTTATACTCTATCACCCTGACAGCAGTCTGATCGGAAAGAAACGAAACATGACAGAATGGACCGAATCGGAAAGTGTTCAGGAAAATGCATATGGAAAAACAAATTTTATTACCTATAGTGTAGATGGAAGCCCTAAATATGCAGGTCAGTATATTTCTAATATAGATGGAAACATTTTAGTGATTGAGATGGAGGCTAATGAACCAAGAACAAGGCTTAAAGCTGCAAATATGCAGAATGTAAGGGGCGGTATTTTTGCAATTGGCATATCAAGTGTGTTAAGCATTCTATTTATAAGAAGCCTTTTGGTGCCAATTAGACAGATTATTTCGATTGTTTTAAAAACGACGGATCTTGACTTTGTAAAGCAGGATATCCAGGATAAGTTAAGCAGACGTTCGGATGAGGTGGGAGCCATGAGCCGTGCAATAGATCAGATGAGAGAACGTATTGTAGGTCATATGGAAGGAATCAGAGGCCTTTCTAATCAGATTGATAAGGGATCAGAGGCTCTTAACCGGATTGCATTTCAGGTAAATGAAGATGCAGATGATAACTCTGCAAGTGCAGAGGAATCGCACAGCAGACAAGCATGCTTTCCTTAAATGCATCCATTGAGGCAGCAAGAGCAGGAGAATCCGGACGTGGATTTGCAGTCGTGGCATCTGAGATTGGAAATCTTGCCACTCAGTCTACTCAGATGGTTGGAAACATCACAGAAATTGTAGAAGAAGTAAAAGAAGCGGTAGCGGATATGAAAGAGAGCATGGAACATACCCTTTCCTTTATGCAGACAACCGTGATTGAGAACTTTGAGCAGTTTAAGGAAGTAAGCACCACATACAGCAACGATGCAAATTCCTTCAAATCCAGCATGGGGCATATTCATGATTCCATGAATGAACTAGAAATGACCATATCAGGCATTTCAGAGTCTGTAAGCGGAATCAGCAGTATCTTGCAGGAGGCAGCTTGCGCAGTCACCACAATTGCAGAACGAACAAGCAATACGGCATCTTTAACAGGGGAAACAACTAAGATGGCAGAGAAAAGCGTGGAGCATTCGAAAGAGCTTGCAGATATTGTAGAAGTATTTAAATTATAAGAGATCAAGAATGCGATTCACACTGCGAAAAGAAGGAGATCAGTTACATAAGAAACTGGTCTCTTTTTTGATTCGTGGAACCTAGAGTGATGAAGCCATTTTGTTCTGACAATCATAGCTATGTACCGGTTGTATATAGGCATGATTTGCAGAAAAAATCATTTTTTATCAAAAAATTAAAAAAAATATAAAATAGGGGTTGACATTGTTTCCGAATCATAGTATTATATATGAGCAAGGTGCAGCAAGCACAATGCATTAACGACATAGGGGTATAGTTCAGTTGGTAGAATATCGGTCTCCAAAACCGCAGGTCGTGGGTTCGAGTCCTACTGCCCCTGTTTTTTGATAAAAAGCGTCGGATTTCATTTTGAAATCTGGCGCTTTTTTGTTTTGAATAAGTCGGCTTTCTAAAAAAGATATAATAAACTTATAATTCATATAAAATCTCTAAAAAATGGAGTTATAATAAAGAGAAGAACCAATAACCTAAAGAATAATAGTACAAAGCTGGGGATTAAGTATGGGGATGAGAAGGACTACAAGTGTTTCGAGACGTTCTGTATTTACAAGAGAGTGCATGCGCTTTTTTAGAAGGCTGCCCTTTGTGCCGCACGGAGAGTTCTTTGCACGATGCTTTGGCGAAAGCTGAGATAGTAAGAGAGATTTTTAGGTAAGACAGTCATAGCAAGAGAAATGTTACCAAAACATATACGAAGATGTATCCGTATATGTTGGGGCATGCTTTCTCTTCCTATGGCTATTTTTTTGATTGTGTATATGACATTTAGCAGTTCACCCATAAGAGAAAGGAAAACAGGAAGATTAAGGTGCCGCGTTCTTTTCCAGTGCCCAAGGAAACTAAACAGGGAATGTTCATATAATAATTAGTATTAGAGATAAAATAGAAGTGTTTTCTAAAAATAAAAGGAAATATAACTGATAGTTATGGCACGGAGGATAGCAAAAAAGGAGGAAAAGCGATGAAAAAGGGATTGATACATCGGAATCCGAATATGGATCATGTGGGAAACCAGATATTAATACGTCAGCAGACTGAGTATACTCCGGAGCAGATCATGCAGTCTATCGATTCCATGTCATCTAGGCCACTGATTTCTATTATTATGGAAGTGAACCAGCCATCTATGGAATGGATGAAGAGAACAGTTGCATCCATTCAACAGCAGTATTATCCGAATTGGGAGTTATGCATAGCGCAGGGAGAGAGACAGAATCGGCGTGCGTATTTGCGTCTGGAACGAATGGGAAGGCAGGATGGAAGAATTAAGGTCGCAGAAAATCTGACAGGGCAGACGGGGAATGTATGGAATGATTCCCTTGCAATGTGTCAGGGAGAGTATACAGTCATTGTCAGACAGTATGACGAATTAACGAAAGATGCGCTTTTTTGGATTGCAAAGGTAGTGAATGAAAATCCGCATTGCGATTTTTTATATAGTGATGAGTGCAGAATGACAAATCAGGATACATATCTGGGAAGTGATTTTTTATTTAAACCAGATTGGTCTCCTGCCCTTTTAATCAACTATTTGTATACTGGTCATTTGGCAGCCTATCGGACGGAGAAGATAAGGGAAATCGGAGGATTTCGGGATGAGTATCAGGTGTCACAGGAGTATGATCTGGTATTACGGCTTTCTGATTCTATAAAAAATGTACGGCATATTGAACGAGTTTTATATTATGAAAGAGTGATGGAAGGACTTGAAGCAGCTGTCGATCAGGAAAAAGTGGAGAGAGAGAATGGTCAGGCTATTACAGACTGGTACAGGCAAAAAGGATTTGAAGTCTCTGTAACACATGCATATGGAGGAAATGAGGTTCAGATCCTGAATAAGAGAAATGAGAAAGTAAGCATTATTATTCCGACGGATTCCTTTGACAATCTAAAACGTTCTATTGACGGAATAATCAATCATACTCAATATCGCAATATAGAGATTATTGCAGTAACGAATTCCAAATTACTTGCAAAAATGCAGCGATTCTATGTTCATGAACAGGTTGTGCGATTCTGTCCATATGACCGGCCGTTTAATTTCTCGGACAAATGCAATCAAGGAGCGATGGTTGCCACAGGAGATTTTCTGGTCTTCTTTAATGATGATGTGATTCCGGAAAAAAGGGATTGGATCGAGCGCCTTTTAGATGTGGCATATCTGCCTAATGTGGGAGCCGTGTCGCCATTGCTTTTCTATCAAAACGACACCATTCAGTATGCAGGAATGATTACTGGGACGCCAGGCATGATTGGAACGTCCTTCCACGCAATGAATCGAAATCAGCCGGTTCAAAATAGAATTCATCACCAGCTCATTCGAAATGTAAGTGTTCTCTCTGGAGCATGTACAATGATACAAAAATCCATTTTTATGAGAGTTGGGATGTTTGATGCGATTCATACCCCAAATGGACACTCCGATGTGGATTTATGCTTCCGTCTGTTAGAGAATCAGTATGAGTGTGTGTATACGCCGTATTCGATTCTTACCCATATCGGAAATCATTCCTGGGAGGCAAAAAGCCATGTGGATAAAGCCGACATTTTCCTATTAAAAAGATGGGGGCCATATTTGGAACGGGACGGTTATTTTACGGACCGGATGAAGTCATTACTTGTTGCTGACTTGCCATATCCTTATAAGATATATGCACCAAGGCAGATACAGCTTGGAAATGAGAGCGGAAAGGATATCTTATTCGTGACTCATGAATTAAGCCGTACGGGAGCCCCGGTAGTATTACAGGACTTTATAAAACTGGTATTAAAGAGAGGACATTTTCCAGTTGTATTAGCCCATGAGGATGGACCGCTCAGACAGGAATATTATGAAATGGGTGTTACGGTAATCGTTGATAATGGAAACCGGTATGGCGGGTATAACTTTGAACATTTTGCTAGAAATTTCGATTTGGTAGTAGCAAATACCCTGGTTTGTGCCAATGCGGTGGAGCAGTTAGCAAATTCACTTCCGAAAGTGCTATGGTGGATTCATGAAGGAACGTATGCATTGAATGCATTTCAGAATTTCCTGCCAAAACGATATGGTTCCAATATATTCATCTACTGTGGGGGCGAGTATTCGAAGGAAATTGTTCAGAGCCGGATCGGAAGGAAGATAGGAGTGCTTAATTACGGAGTGGAAGATGTGGCTACTGGGCGGGAAGGAGTCAGAGTTCAGGACGGTCTGGCATTTGTGATTCCGGCAAGCTACGAAAGGCGCAAAGGTCAGGATATTATGGTGAGTGCGATTAAGTTATTGTCAGAAGAGGAGAAAAGCAAAATTAAGTTCATTTTTCTTGGAAATGTTGCGGAGACCGATATTTTCAATCAGGTACAGGATCTGGCATTAAGATGCAAAAATGTGCAGATTATGAACCCGATTTCAAGAGCAGAACTATTTGATTTATATGATAATGTTACAGGGGTTATTATGGCATCCAGGGACGATCCAATGCCAGTCGTTTTAGCGGAAGCAATGATGAAACGTAAAATCTGTATCTGCTCTGCGAATACCGGAACATCTCGCTATATTAAGAACTGGTATAATGGCTTTGTTTTTAATACAGAAGATTATACGGCATTAGCGAATATATTAAAACGTATCATTTACAATCCTGGTATATTGCCAGGCATTGCGGAGAATGGGAGAAAAGTTTACGAGGCCCATTTTTCCAGTACAATTTTTGAATCCAATGTCAGTCGAATTGTTGATATGATATAACTGGGAGGAGCCATGAAGAAGTATTTGCTTATCGGAGGAAGTGGATTCATAGGAAGCTATATTGCTGCAAGGCTTGCATTAGATCACCAGGTAGTGATAGCAGATATTAAAGAGAATGAACATCTTAAGAATCAGTCCAATATCGAGTTTTTATATTTGGACTTTATAAATACGACTGATTTTTCATCCTGCCTGTCCGGTGTAGACGAAGTCATCCATCTGGTAAGCACAATTCTTCCATCAAGCGGGATGGAGGGGATAACAAAACAGGCAAACGATCATATTATTCCTACTCTTGCGTTACTCGAGGATATGAGAAGATGCGGTACGAAGAAGATCGTATTCATCTCTTCCGGTGGTACGGTATACGGAGAGAAGGAGGTACCATTGTCAGAAGATCGCAGTCTGACCGATCCCATCTGTCATTACGGTATTTTAAAGCTGTTAATTGAAAAATATCTATATCTATATTATATTCAGTATGGTTTAGATTATCGGGTCATACGCCTGTCTAATCCATACGGGGCAGATGCGAAAACAACCCGCAAGCAGGGAGTCATCCCAATATTTATTCAAAAGATTTTAAACAAGGAGGAACTGACCATCTGGGGGGATGGGACCATTGTAAGGGATTATATCTATATTGAAGATGCGATAACCGGCATTCTAAAAATTGCAGAGTATGAGGGGACTGAAAAACTCTTTAATCTTGGTACTTCTATAGGATATACCATCAATGAGGTTCTTTGGCTGATTAAGAGTGAATTAAACGTACCGGACTATCCGGTTACCTATCAGTCATACCGTTTATGTGATGTGCAGGAGAATATATTAGATATCACCAGGCTTAAGTCAGCATTAGATTGGAGTCCGTCAATCACATTAAAAGAAGGGATTCATCTTGTAGCCGCCCAAATGAAAGATTCTGCCTTGGTTTAGATGTTCTGATAGAGAAATAGAAAAGACAGGTGGGAACATGTAGCGTAATCTACATGATTCTGCCTGTCTTTTTTAATCCAGTGTTTGTAGCTATCCGCGGATTTCTTTTAATTTCGCTTCTACCTGGGCCACAACGCGAAGACGATCCGCTTCATTTGCTACGATATCAGTCTTGTCCATATCAATTACTAAGATATCGCTTGCATTATAAGAGTTGAATACCCAGTTATCATATCCTTCCCATAAGAAGCGGTAGTAATCCACAAGACTTTCATCTAATTCATATCCTCTTCCTCGCTTATTGATACGGTCGAGGATTGTCTCGAAAGAACCTTTTAAGTAGATAAGTACATCCGGACTTTTCTTTGGAAGCTCTTTTAATTCTTCCATCATATTACTTAACAGATTTTCGTACACTTCCATTTCGAGTTCTGAAATTCTGCCCAGTTCCATATTACATTTGGCAAAGTACCAGTCTTCATAAATACTTCTGTCCAGTACATTGTTGTCATTTACAAGAGCTTGTTTAATTGCCTTGAATCTTGTATCTAAAAACCAAAGCTGTAGTAGGAATGGGTATCTCTTTGCCTGAATTTCTTCATCACTTGCGGTATAAAACAATGGTAAGATTTTGTTATCATCTACGCTTTCATAGAAAACATCGGTGCCAAAGTGGTCTCCTAAAACTTTTGCCATTGAGCTCTTGCCAATACCTATCATTCCAGCTATAACGATCATCATTCTAATTCCCTTCTATTTTCATCACAGTGTATTATGTTGCAGTAAAATGCTGCATGTATCATAAGGAACAACATCCGTCCTATTTAGTGTTGCATTAGAAATAAAATCATATGCAGACACCCGTGCCTGATTAGGGCATATGCTAACTGTTCAATCATACTTAAGAAAGAAAGACAAGTCAAGTCATAAAATGAGAAAGGTTAATAGTAAATGTCGAAAGGCGAAAGGTTGGAAAAAAGAGAACCAAAAAAAATCGTGGAAAAGCCACTATGTTATTCTTCGGAGCCGGTTTTTTCTTTTAAATAGGATGGAGAGGTCATAGAAAGCGGGTCAAGGATTGTGTTTAGTTCAATTGCGCTAAGCAATCCTTCCTCTACAACAAGATCACGAAGTTTGCGTCCCGTTTTTAAAGCTTTTTTAGCAAGCTCTGCAGATTTTGCATAGCCGATATAAGGGCATAAGGCAGTGGAGATGCCAACACTTGCATCTACTAGTTCTTTACAACGTTCCTTATTTGCAGTGATTCCTTCCACGCAGTTATCAGTCAGGGTGGCACAGCCTCGTTTGAGGCACTCGATGGATTCAAATAAACTCATAAAGATGACAGGCTCAAATGCGTTAAGTTCTAGCTGTCCAGCTTCCGCTGCCATTGTAATGGTAGTGTCATTTCCGATAATACGGAAGGCAACCTGAGATACCACTTCCGGAATAACCGGATTTACCTTTCCTGGCATGATGGAGGATCCATTTTGCTTTGCAGGTAAGGAGATTTCACCGATTCCGGTTTTCGGACCGCTTGAGAGCAGACGAAGATCGTTACAGATTTTAGACAGGTTCACGGCGCATGTCTTTAGGGCTGCGGATACGGTAACAAAACCATCTAAGTTTTGGGTTGCATCAAAGAGATTATCTGCCTGATGACAGGAAGTGTTGCATACGGTATTGATTGTATCTACGATATGAGTCAGGTAGTAAGGACTTACATTAATTGCAGTACCAATTGCTGTTGCGCCCATATTAAGCGTATGCATTTCTTCCAAAGCCTTCTCAAGACGTGTGATATCACGGCGGATTACACTCTGATAAGCTAAGAAGCCCTGGCCAAGACGCATTGGAACGGCATCCTGTAACTGGGTACGTCCCATCTTTAAGACGGTATCAAATTCAATGGATTTCTTATGAAATGCACGCTCTAATCGTTTTAACTCGGCAATCGCACCTGGAAGTAATTCTAATACCGTTAGTTTCCCGGCACTTGGAATCACATCATTGGTAGACTGAGACATATTCACATGATCGTTTGGATGAACGATGGTGTAATCACCCTTTGTGCCATGAAGCAGCTCAATAGCACGGTTTGCAATGACTTCATTGGCATTCATATTAGCAGAAGTGCCAGCTCCACCCTGGATGGCATCGGTAATGAATTCTTCGGCTAATTTTCCATCTGCGATCTCATCACAGGCGGCAATAATCCCATCCTTAATGGTAGGAGAAAGAAGGCCAGCCTGATAGTTCGTGAGGGCAGCAGCTTTCTTAATTTTTGCTAAGTTGCGGATGAAGGCTGGATGAAGGGGAGAGCCGGTAATAAAGAAATTATTCTTGGCACGAAGGCTCTGAATGCCGTAATAGGCATCTGCTGGTACTAACATCGTTCCGATTGAATCGGATTCCATTCTAAAGTTCATAGTTTTATCCTCACATATCTATTTTATTTTGTCGTTCCTTAATCATAGTTAGGAGAATATCACGAATCCTGACGAACGTAAATAGAGAAGGTAAGATTGTGTATTATAAAAGTAAATTAGACCCTTCCTTTTTCTTTTTGAAGTTATATTGAAAAATAACTTAATTTTATTAACCGTAAGCATATGGAAAGAAAGGTTTTCCTAAAATAGGATGGGGATTTGCAGCAAGAAACTTAATTTTATGAAGAAATTACCTTAAGATATCTTGTCAAACTGTCGTATGAGGTTTAAATTATAAAGAAAGGACAGATGAAAAGAAGAATAAAGTCGAAAAAATAACTCTGTCCATAGAAGAAAGTCCCGAAAGGGAGAGAGAACGAGGAAAAGAAAATGGATCATGTGGATACCGAGATCATTAGGTTGTTGATGAAGGATGCAAGAATGCCGTTAAAGCAGATTGCAGAGCATGTGTTTTTATCGTCTCCTGCAGTGGCAGCAAGAATTGATAGACTAGAGAAGGAAGGGATTATCAAAGGTTATCATGCAGAGATTGACTGGTTAAAACTGAACTATCATATTACGGCATATATCAACCTGGAAGTAGAACCGAACCAGAAATCAGAGTTTTATCCGTTTATCAAGGCATGCCCGAATGTACTGGAATGCAGCTGTGTGACCGGACATTATTCCATGTTAATTAAGGTGGCATTTAAAAGTACAATGGAACTAGATCAGTTTATTGGGAAGATTCAGTATTTTGGAAAAACAAGCACGCAGATTGTCTTTTCCACTGCTGTGGAACATCGTGGAATAATGTGTTAGAAAACAATGAAAAATGTCGAATGAAAAGAGAGAAAATGGACCCGGATGCATTGAACAATGAAACTGGTTTTTGTATAATAAAGACAGGCAGTCATGGTTGGGTCAAAGAATGTAGACAATGACTTGATTAGAATAATGGCAGCAAGGCAGCTGATGGAGAGACAGTAAACCAAGAAAAGTTGGATACTGTCTTTTTTTGTCCCTAATTGACCAAAAAGATAGGTAAGATTTTGAAAGAAAGAGTCATTTTATAGGAAAAGCGACTTCGAAAGAAGAGTTGACGCTAGGAGGGAGCATCTTAAGGGAAGGGACGATATATGCAGACAGAATGTCGCAGTGTTTGGACGCCAAGCAAAGGGAGGCACTTATGATGGAATTCAGAGAATGCGCGGACAGAATCAGGAAACAGATTAATGGTGTGTTAGTAGGAAAAGAGGAAACCGTAGAGAACTTAATGATTACGTTTTTGGCAGGAGGTCATCTGCTTTTAGAGGATGTACCGGGCGTCGGGAAGACAACACTTGCCAATGCATTGGCAAAATCCATTGACGCAAGCTTTGGGAGAATTCAGTTTACACCGGATACATTGCCAGGAGATATCTTAGGGGTATCCGTTTATGATATAAAATCAGGGATATTTACATATAAAAAAGGACCAGTCATGAATCATATTGTACTGGCAGATGAGATTAACAGAACCTCGCCAAAGACTCAGGCAAGCCTTCTTGAAGTGATGGAGGAACGGCAGGTTACGATGGATGGGGTGGCTTATAAGATTGAGGAGCCATTTATGATAATCGCTACACAAAATCCAATTGATTTCTTAGGAACCTATAATCTGCCGGAAGCTCAGTTAGACCGGTTTATGATGAAGATCAGCATTGGTTACCCAAAGGCAGAAGAAGAGGTTTTGATGGCTGAGAATTTCTTAAAAGGAGAGCATGTATCCTTTTTAAAACCCGTTGCATCCATAGAAGAAGTATGCAGGATGCGTAAAGAAGTGGAGAAAATTCGGGTACATAAGGATTTGATTACCTATATGGCAAATCTCATTAAGGCTACAAGAGAGCATAGCGGGCTAATGCTTGGGGCAAGTCCAAGAGCTCTTTTAGCGTTAATTCGGGCAGTACAGGCGAAGGCGTATCTTCTTGGCAGGGAGTTTGTGATACCAGAGGATGTAGCAGAAGTGGCAAAGGCAGTGTTATGTCACCGTCTTGTACTGTCTATGGATGCAAAGATGAATCATATCACAGCAGAGCAGATTCTGCAGGAAATACAGAAGAAAGTCCGTGTTCCAGTATTTCGGATGTAAGAGGGGAGGTGGAAGGATGAGAAAAGTCTTGGTTCTTCTTGCAATCGTTGGAGCAGGTATTCTTGCAGGCAATCAAGGCGGTGTGATTCCCTATACACTTTTTTACGCTTCGCTTCTTATTCCGCTTGTATGTTTTCTGTATGTGTTTTATGTACACTGTAGATTCCGCATTTATCAGTATATGGAGCAGTTAACAGTAATAAAAGGGCAAGTCGTTCCATACCAGTTTGTACTGGCAAATGAAGACTTTTTAACGTATGCCTACGTACAGGTCACTTTTCTTCAGGACAAGTCAGAAGTGAAAGAAATGAATTTAAACAAAAGCTATTGCTTGCTACCAGGAGAGAAGGTTGATAAGAAGACTACGATACGATGTCTGTATCGTGGGGAGTATCCAGTTGGAATTGAATCCGTGATCACGAAGGATTTTTTTGGAATATTTACAATTACCTATCCATGTCGGTCTTTAATTAAAGTGACGGTGAATCCAAGGATTGTAAGCATTAAAGAGTTAGCAATCGCACCAAAGGAGCTTGATGAGAAAAAGCGAAAGCTTAATCAGGCGGCTGATCGAATACCGGATGCGGAGGTAAGACCGTATCAGGATGGGGATGCATTAAAGCGTATTCACTGGAAAGCAAGTGCAAAGGAAGGGCGGCTTTTGGTGCGTAAGTATACGGATGAGCCAAGGACAGAAGTGGTGTTCATTTCAGACTTTTATAAGCTTCCCTTAGATCAACTTTCGGAACTTATTTATGAGGATAAGATGATAGAGACAAGCATTGCCTTAACAAATTATTTCTGTCGTCTTAATATTCCTTTCTATGCAGCAATCCATGCGATGGATAAGAGGCAGTTCCCTATTTATGAGAAGCAGGACTTTGAAACTTTTTATCATATTTGCTGTAAGGTTATATTCTCGAAAGAAGATCACCTGACGGATTTTGTAAAGGAGATTATGATCCGTCAGGGGGGAAGTCACTATATCTTTGTCTGTGGGACTCTAGAAAAAGAAAGACGGGATGTCTTTTCATTCCTTCTGCAGATGGGAATGGATGTTACCGCAGTG
>CALZIE010000049.1 GCA_945787565.1 uncultured Lachnospiraceae bacterium | reverse complement strand
CAAAATCTTAAAAAATGACCGATACAGCAGAAAAAAAATACACATCAGACGAACTAAAAGCAATGTTAGCAGAACAGGAGAAACTAGAAGCTATTGAGTCTTATACCGGCGTAAGCATCGAACGAATCGAGGCACTTCCGGAACTTACTGAACTGCAGAGAAAAGAATTTTTAGTAAAGTTAAGAAGTCGCACGCAGTTTAAGGAAGAAAAGGGTGCTAAAATCAATGAAAATATCACAAAGCTACAGATCAATGCCGGAAAGAAAGCAAAGATCCGTCCATGTGAAATCGTTGCTACTATCTGTGGCATTGACGGTATCACAAAAGACGATATTGGTATTATCCAGATTGTAGATACCGCAAGCTTTGTTGAAATATTAAACGGCAAAGGAAATCAGGTTCTAAAAGGAATTCAGTCAAAAACCATTAAAGGTAAGACAAGAAAAGTATTCCGTGCCCGCAGAGAGCACTAAGAGCTCACTAAGAATGTGCTCTTAATGTACAGATAGTGCACTAAGAGTACAGTGTGCACTAAGAGTACGCAAAAAGTGGCCGCATAAAAATATAAAAGGCTCTATCAACCTCTTATATTTTCATACGGCCGCTTTTTTGCGTGCTTTTTTAAATGAAACGATGACTATACTTTAAGTAAAGATCCGCATCATCTTTCACTACCTGATCGGTCTTATCCACAATACTTGTGTCTATGATCTTATCATTCGGAACTCCGTCTTTCAAATAATGGATTCGGACCGGCTCTTCTTTTTCAAGTGCAGCCTGAATGCTGTTATCTTTCCTCATACAAAATCTCCTTTCTCTTCTTGATTTAGTATGAAAAAAGTATCCTTGTTTTATACTATTGTGCCGGCCTGATTCTTTGTCTATTTGTGGACAGCATTATTTCTCGACCCGTTCTCTTAAGATATCTTCCTGCGTAAATACAGATATCAGAGTAAGCTGCTCATGAGCAAGCAAAAGCTTCGCATTCTCATTCCGTGCAATCACGCATAACACCGTATCAATTAAGGCACCACGGTTTCTTAATTTCTTAACGGTTTCAATAATCTGACTGCTTCTGATTACCACATCCTCAATCATACATACTCGTTTTCCTTTTACATCAGCACCTTCCGCCAGCTTATATGAGCCAAACTCATTTGCACTCTTTCTTACATATGTTACTTTTTTGCCACTTAGGATGGAAAGTGCCGTTACAACCGGTATGCCGCCCATATCGATGCCAGCCAGTATTTCTGTATTCTCTGGCAGTAATTCTTTCAGTTGTGTCGCAATGCCCATTAAAAGTTCTGGGTCGGATTCAAACAGATATTTATCAAAATACTCCTTTGTCGCCTTGCCTGATTGCATCGAAAATTTTCCGGTCATATACGATTTTTCATAAATGCTCTTTGCTAATTCTTTTTTTGACATAACAAGCCCCCTATTGCTATGACAACAACCGTTAACTAGATACCTTTATTATACATGACCATGTTTATATTTACCAATCATTATTCATGAAAAAAGTATGAATTTATTCGTTATCTATCTGGTAAGGCGATACGTATTATATGGCCCTTTATATTCATATCCATATGTCTCTGCCAGACGCACGGAAGTCAGGTTGGCAGCATCCCCTTTTATTCTTCCTCCTCTGCAAAAATAAACTCATACATAACTTCTCTATTCGCATCCCAGTCTAATACAAGCGGATATGTCACTCCGTTATAGGACTTCGGATCGCTAAACATTCCATCAGCCGGTATACGCAGCATATCAAGTGTGGTTATATTATTCTCTACAACAGCCGCCATCGCATCCTCTAACTGCGTTTTGGATACATTAGTGGTCACATAAGACAGACATTCATTTACGAACTTAAGCTGTTCAATTACATTCATAGTCTTTACTTTTTCAAATACTGCATTTAGAACTCTTCTCTGACGCAGAGTACGTCCATAGTCATTATTGGCTCCGCCTAATGTGGCTACTTTTCGTACACGACAATATCCTAATGCCTGATTTCCATTTAATAAATTTACTCCTGGCACCACATTTCGATATTCCTTATTCGAGATGTAATTCGTCTTATTCAGATATGCGGCTTCCTCTTCTCCCAACTCGATTACCACACCACCAAGAGCATCAATGATTTTCTCGAAGGATTCAAAGTTAACGGAAGCATATCCCTCCAGATTAATCTGGTAATTCTGCTCGATTGTATCAATTAAAAGACCTGCTCCTCCTTTTGCATAGGCGGCATTCAGCTTAGTTGATTTATATCCCGGAATATCCACATATGTATCTCGCATTAAGGATGTCAGTTTAATGGAATGGTCCTTTGTATTAATGGATGCTATCATCATGGAGTCGGTATTTCTTGCTCCTTCAATTTCTTCAATACCAAAAATCAAGAAACTGGATACATACTCTTCATGCCTTCCGACCACTTCTTTTGCATCTTCTGAAATCGTTTCTTCATCCTGATTCAGATTTCCAAGAATATAGCTGCTGGCCACCTTATATAACATTCCTCTTCCCTGCGGTGTTGCAACCACGCCTGCTGCTATAAGGAGTAATAATAGAAGAACCATTAAGAATCTCTTTCTTGCCCGTCTTCTGCGTTTTCGCTTTATGTATTCTTTCTTGCTTAACGGCTTCTTTCCGCCTGACTTTCTTGAAGCTGTCTGCTTTTTACCTGCTTTTGATTTACTGCCAGTCTGTGTCTTTCTCCCTGGCTCTGACTTTCTTTTTCCTTCTATCTTTCCTGACCCAGTCTTTCTTGCTTTCTTCTGCTCTTCTAACTGCTCTTCTACCTGCATTTTCAGAGACTCGGTTATATCATAATCTTCTCTCTTCATAACATGTCCTTTCCTTTTCTCTTACTTACTATAATAAATGAAACAGCCTTTTGTCTAGATGATTTTTATACTATCTTCATTTATAGGTCTGGTATGTGTCAAAAAAGTGCCGGAAGCTGCTTTTTCTGCATGTCTCCGACACTTTAAATCTATTCTTAGTCAAAATGGCGTTCAAACATGGAATTTGGATCCTTTAGATCATAAATATCATTCACTCCAATCTTTTGAAGCAAATCTTTTAGAATCT
The DNA here is from genome assembly GCA_945787565.1 of uncultured Lachnospiraceae bacterium. Classification (GTDB taxonomy): domain Bacteria; phylum Bacillota; class Clostridia; order Lachnospirales; family Lachnospiraceae; genus Lachnoclostridium. The sequence goes on along the minus strand of CALZIE010000049.1, from coordinate 10,364 downwards.
CAGAATTTAAAGGAATCTTAATAGCAGAATCATATGCCACTCGATCTACTGCCTCTTTTCCTTTCTCCTTATCCACATTTGTCTTAGGACCGCCTACACATCCTCCATTACAGCCCATTCCTTCAATAAAGCTTGCTTTTATTTTCCCTTCTGCCAGTTCATTCAGCACCTGCTTACAGTTCGGTACGCCGTCCACTGACATAGAAGTGAACAGCTTCCTGCTGTCTGGGAAAAGTTCATCTACGATATCATAAATAGCTTCTGATACACCGCCTGTCCGTGCATATAGTCTTCCGCCTGTAGCTGCATAATCCACAGATGGAACACCTTTTAATTTGGCAGGATCAATCTGAAGCAGATCAAAAATCATTTTCATTTCCTGGAATGTCAAGACAAAATCAATTGTTCCAACTAAATCCGGTTCTTTTGCTTCCGCTTTCTTTGCAACACAAGGACTGATAAATACAACCTTAACATCCGGATCAAGAGCTTTTAAAACACGTCCCATTGCAATCATAGGGGAAACAGAAGGGGAAATATCTTTGATAAACTGATGATATACTTTTCGGAGCATAGACACCCACATTGGGCAGCAACAGGAAGTAATCATCACATCTCCTTTTTCTTTTACATGCTCATGAAATTCCATTGCTTCCTTGAAACTTAAGATATCTGCTGCCATTGCTACTTCTACCATATCAGAAAAACCAACTTTGATAAACGCTTCTCTTAGCTGATCTAATGACACATTCTCGCCAAACTGCCCCGCAATTGCCGGTGCTACGATTGCCACTACTTTCTGATCCTCATCTAACAGGTTGGCAAGAGGTAAAAACTGCGGTGTCTCTAAATAATTGCCTCTGTCGCATGCCACAACACATCTTCCGCAGCTTATGCATAGTGCGGGATCAATTACTTTATCGACTCCATCCTTCGCACGGATAATCGCATCAAATGGGCAAACGCTCTGGCATTTACTCTTTCCATCTGACTGCTCGCAGTCTTCTGTACATTTATGGACTTTTTGTACAATCTTTTCCCTTACTCTGCTTTTCGTAATGGAATCAATGATTACATGTGTAAAAATATAGTCATCATGACTTTCCTCATTTTCCGCTCCGCACAATGCGCTTAAAACCTCACGTGCTTCCTCTTTGCTTTCAAATTCCGTCTTTAGCGCATGTTCAAACACTTCTTCAAAATTCCGATTATAATAAGCATTTACCAGCCGTCTGTATAAATCCTGATGCTTGTCTTTCATACTGACTCTCCTTTGACCAAATACATTCATATCTATGTATTTTGATACCAAACGTGTTTTTTATTCAGACTATTCAAACATTCCTATTTATGTTATATTGCTAGATATACTATATCATTTATTATGCTATATTCTTATTTAACATATAAAAATGAGATCATACGCAACATTTTAGCGAATGTATTTGAGAACATGCTTCTTATTAAAAAGCAACCTCTTCTCTTTACGCTCGTCTATCTACATAAATCTAATGAAAGGAGCCTGCTATCCCAGCAGGATTCATACATATGACAGATTACAGACAAGAAACAGATTCCATCGGAACCCTATCAATCCCGGAACACGCCCTATATGGCATTCAGACTGCCCGATCCATAGAAAACTTTCAGGTCGGAAATCGAAATGTAAATTCTGACTTAATTCTAGCCATCGTTCAAGTAAAAAAAGCTGCTGCTATGGCGAATTCCTCACTTTCTCTTCTTTCCAAAGAAAAAACAAATGCAATCATTTCTGCTTGCAATGAAATCCTGGAAGGCAGACATTCGGATGCTTTCATCACAAACGCACTTCAGGGAGGTGCCGGCACCTCTACCAATATGAATGTAAATGAAGTCATCGCCAATCTCGCTCTGCTCTCCCTCGGTCATAAGCCCGGAGAATATGAATTTCTTCATCCACTCGACGATGTAAATAAAAGTCAGTCTACCAATGATGTATATCCAACCGCACTGCGAATCAGCGCCATCCAGCAGATCAGAAAGCTTGCAAATGAATGTGCGCTGTTACAGGACAGTCTTCAGAAAAAAGAACAGGAATTCTCCTCAGTTCTAAAGCTAGGCCGTACTGAAATGATGGATGCGCTTCCAATCACCCTTGGTCAGGAATTCGGAGCCTATGCACAAGCAATTGCAAGAGACCGCTGGCGTATCTATAAAACAGAAGAACGGCTTCGTATGATTAATCTTGGCGGAACTGCCATTGGAACCGGCTGCAATGCTTCTGTCCGCTACAGCTTTGCCGTTACGGAAATACTACGGGATCTAACCGGAATCGGTCTTGCCAGAAGTGAATATCCGGTAGATCTGACTCAGAATGCAGATGTATTCGTAGAAGTGTCTGGTCTTTTAAAAGCACTTGCTGCCAATCTGATGAAAATATCGGGAGACCTTCGCCTTTTAAGTTCAGGACCAAATGGAGGGTTTGGTGAAATCAGATTAAAAGCGCTTCAAGCCGGAAGCACCATTATGCCAGGTAAAGTAAATCCGGTGATTCCAGAGATGATGACCCAGATTGCAATCAAAGTGATGGCCAATGACACAGCAATCTCCATGGCCGCCGGCATGGGAAACCTGGAACTGAATGCCTTTCTGCCCCTTATTGCAGATACGCTGTTAGAAAGTCTTTCATTGCTGGCAGACGGAGTAAAATGTTTCCGTACCAAATGTATCGATTCGCTAGAAGCACATCCGGATAACTGCATGAAACATCTGAAAAGCTCCTTTGCCCTGGTAACCGGCCTTACCCCTTATATTGGCTACGAAAAAGCCTGTCAGATAATAGTTGAATGCGAGAATGATTCTGCAAAAATAGAGGAAGTCATAAAAAAACAAGGCCTCCTCGATCAGGAGACCTTGCAAAAAATACTAAACTATCAATGGGCGGACGGTTACATCCGCTAAAACATTGAACCATTTTTGATTTCTTATTCTATCATTTATGCTTACCTGTCTTACTGATGATCTTCTTCTAAGATCGTGCTTAAGTATGGGAAAATCTCAATGCTGCGTTTTAAGATACCATTCAGGTAAGCTAACATGATTCCATAATTCGTAATCGGAATACCTGCATCCACTGCACACTTCATGCGATAACGAACTTCCCGTTCCGGCAGTGTACATCCACCACAATGAATGATCAGCTGATACTTGGATAAGTCTTCTGGAAATTCTGTTCCGCTGCTGAATTCATACTGAAAGTCTTTTCCGGTATACTGTCGGATAAAACGAGGGATTTTTACGGTACCAATATCATCACACTGTCTGTGATGGGTGCATCCTTCCGAAATAAGAATCTTATCCCCTTCCTTCAATGTTTCTAATGCCTTCACACCTTTCACCGCTTCTGTAAGAAGTCCTTTATAACGTGCAAACAGGATGGAGAAAGAAGTCAGATAAATATCTTTTGGCGTATCTGCACTTACCTTTGCAAATACCTGACTGTCTGTAATCACAAGTTTTGGCTTTTTATTCAGATTCATTAAAGTATCTCTTAATTCATACTCTTTCACCACGATTGCTGTGGCATCCGCCTCCAGGATATCACGAATTGTCTGCTGCTGTGGCAAGATCAATCTGCCCTTTGGTGCCGCTTTATCAATCGGAACCACAAGTACAACAAAATCTCCCGGATTAATCAAATCTGCTACGATTCTAAGACCTTCCTCATCTGTCTTAACCAGATGTGCAATCTTCTCTTTTAATTCATTCACAGATTCCCCTGTCACAGTACTTACATACATAACATCCACGCCTGGGATAACTGCAGTACGTTCCTCTTGTGAAATCATATCTGCCTTATTCATAACTACCACACATGGAATCTGTTTTTCCTTAATCCTTGCTATCAGTTCCAAATCTTCTTTTGATGCCCCTGCCGTTCCATCAATGATGACCAATGCAATATCGGTCTTGTTCAGTACCAACAAACTTTTCTTAACACGTTTTTCTCCTAGTTCGCCTTCATCATCGATGCCTGGTGTATCAATCATCATAACTGGCCCTAAAGGAAGCAGTTCCATCGCCTTGTAAACCGGGTCTGTCGTTGTTCCTATTACATCGGACACAATTGCCAGTTCCTGATTTGTCATAGCATTCATAATGCTTGACTTTCCGGCATTTCTCCTTCCAAATATGCCAATATGGATTCGTTCTGCTGCTGGTGTACTATTTAAACTCATATGCTCTCTTCCTTATCATGCTATTTCTATTGTGTTACGATCTATAATACTATTACGACTTATAATGCTACTGAGACTTATAATGCTACTGAGACTTATAATACAATTATGATTTATAATCCGACTTTTACATCAGATTTCTTCTATTCCGCCTTATAATCTCCCCGGTCCGTTACGATATGGTATCCAACCGAACCCACTCTTTGTGTCAGGCACTGAATACATTCTGCCGCTTCATCGCCTGTACAAATCTTATTATCATACAATTCATATTTCTTTCGAACAGAAACCGGTGATAAATTCGGCATCACAACATTAGCTCCCGCTAAAAGCCCTAATTCTCTTCCATTTGGTGCTATTGTGCCTAGCGCTGTTGTAGCAGGAAGTAAGACATTCGGGAACATCAGTCTTAAGATAGCAAGAAGCGTTAATGTAAGCGTCAGGCTTCCCTGCTTCTGATTAGCAAACTCTGTCTGCTGATGTGGAATAAATGGTCCAATTCCAATCATATGAGGATTTAGTTCCTTTAAGAATAGCAAGTCCTCTACCAGATACTCTGTCTTCTGATAAGGAGATCCAACCATGAATCCGGCACCAACCTGATACCCAATCTCCTTTAAATCCTTCAGACATTGCATTCGATTTTCATATGACATGCTTTCAGGATGAAGCATATGATAATGCCCACAATTTGCTGTCTCATGTCTTAGCAGATAACGATCCGCCCCCGCATCAAATAATCTCTGATAACTATCCCTGGAACGTTCTCCTACCGATAAGGTGATAGCACAATCCGGATAATTTCTTTTGATTTCCTTAATAATATCTTCTAACACGGCATCGGAGAAATATCCATCTTCTCCGCCCTGCAATACAAATGTTCGAAATCCTAGTTCATATCCATTTTTACAACAGGACAGGATTTCTTCCTTGGAAAGGCGATATCGATTTGCGTTGGGATTGCTTTTTCGAATGCCACAGTAATAGCAGTCATTCTTGCAGATATTCGTGAACTCAATCAATCCTCGAATATATACCTCATTCCCATAGACGCCTTCTCTCACCCTTCTTGCTCTTTCAAATAAATAGCTTCTTACTTCTTCGGAATCGCAGTTTAAAAGCGCAATCAACTCATCTTTCTCTGCGTATCGATCCTTTTCTAACCGATCAATGATCTGATACATTGCATACCTCTTTCCACAAACCTATGCCTGGTAAAACAAACTCTTGCTTGCGAAAGCACATAACAATGCAGGCATTCTATTCAAATGCCTGCATTCTCATGTCTGCCTTTCCCCTCAGGAATGTCTTTGGAGTCAGCACATAAATCTGCATTTATTTTATTATTATAGTATACATGAAATTCTTTTTTTTTACAACATCTTCTTATTTGCAATACAATCTAACTGATGTCGATTTTCTTTCGACACATATGTATCAATACGGCTGCATGGATACTGACTACAGTCTGCACATGTCTCATTCTTTAGATCCGATAATTTGGAGATTGCACATGCTTTTATCTGACAGCTACCGCACATCTTGCTGTAACTGCTTCTACGTGTCCCACATCCATCACAGCATATATCCTCACTCGTAAATATTTCAGAGTCTGTGGAATACGACTTTGCAAGCATCTCTTTCTGCTCACGATCGGCTGTTACCGTTGCTAAAAATATCGGACAGAGATAACAATTAATGCCACAGTATGAGATTGCTTCTCTCGGGTTCCTTGTCGCTTCATGACTTATCGTACGAACGATCAGATCAAATGCATCCCGTCTTAAATCCGGCCCTGCATTCTCCGCATAAATCAACCGGCCATAAGGAGACTGTGATGCAATGGAAAGCTGAATCTGAAACCATTCCTTTTCAGCCTGTGCAGCTTCTTCCTCACTGAATCCGTTCTCTGTCAGATACTTTCTTCCAAGTTCCGGATCATGTACCATTACATTCACTGCAAGTTCTGAAAAACTTTCCGTATTGCTTGCTTCCTCTGCTTCTTTTAATGCTTCTATCTCCCGTGCCATTGTCTCATATCGAACCGGATTTGTAAGAAAACTTCTATACTCTTTCTGCTCCTCCTCATCTAGATAGGACAGATTATTTTTGCTTTCTATTAATAACATACGGCTTAATTCTTCTTCCGTCTTTTCCGCATATAAGCGGTACTGAACTGCCTCTGACTCTTTGTCCTGATAAGGGTTTACAGTTTTTGTACCATTGCTTCCATCATAAGATGCCGTCATAGAATCCATGACGATAATGGATTTCACCATCTCTTTATATTTTCTGGCAAATTGCTGTACACATAAGCCACCAAATTCATATCCTGCCAGAATGACCGGCTGATGAATTTCTAACTGATTCAGCAGCTCTCTTAACTCCTCTGCAATCTGCCCGATTGTCCTCTTTTTCTCTGAACAGACACTCTTCCCATATCCTGCTCTGTGATACAACACTACTTTACCTGATTTTGCAAGCTCTTTTGCAATCGGATACCACTCATACATTGATCTGCCAATTCCATTTTCCAGAACGAATATTTCATTTCCTTCTCCAAAACATCTGTATTCCAATCCCATAAGTATTCTCCTTTGCTTTATTGTTTTTTTCCCCAGCCTCAATGCTTTGCCTTCTTTCGAAAATATACAAGCTTAAGACTTCCTTCCATCTGCGTTCCTGTTATCTCATATCCGAGGTTTTTATAGAACCGAATATTATCTTTCTTATCCCAGTACGTATCCAGTGTAAAGACCCAGGCATCGTGATAACGACTCTCCATCTGCTCCATCACATAAGTTCCAATTCTTTTTCCACGATACTCTTTCTTTATCCCAATCGAACTTATATGGCATTCCATCCCGTGAACCCTTATTACAATAATTCCAGCCAGTTCCTCTTGATCATAGATCAGATAAACATCTCTTCTTTTTATCAGAGTTTCTGTCCATTCCTGACTTCTTCCATAGTTTGGACAAAACCCATAGTTCTGAAAGTCATCATAAAAAATTCCATCCTGTAAAAACTTAACGATTGTACTATCCACCTTCTTTGCACGGCGCATGCTTATGTTCTTCATCTGGATATTTTTCATTTTTTTCTTGTATCCCTTCCTGCTCTCTTTTATCTTTATATTGTTACCCTGACCTCCGCGAGCAAAACAGTCAGATCTTCATTTGATCCATTCAGCAGAGCCTGTTCTATAAGTGTATTACATATTTTGTCGGATTTTGTCTCTGAAAAAATGACTTTTTTCAGCTTTTCTTCTGAAAGTGCTTTTGCCATTCCGCTTGTACAAAGCAAATATCGTGTTATACCGGCTTTATAATGAAGTACCCCATATTCAGGCTGAATCTGCATCTGGTTAGAGGAGCTTCCAAGATACGGAACATGAATATGTCTTCCCCCGGTTTCCACTTCTTCCTGCCTTCTTACCCCTGCCTCCTGCCATCCTGTACCCAATAGAGGAGAAATCTTAAAGTCTCCAATCTCGTAAACCAGGTTATTCCCAACGCTAATTAAAAATATCCTGCGTTCATGAAAAAATAAAGCAGCAAGCGTTGTTCCAATCTCGCTTCCTAATACGGTATGATCTGTGATCCCGTCATTAATCCGGCGTACTATCTTATCTATCTCTCCTATGACTTCTTCTGTCCTAAGATGCTCTAGCTTAAGTCTCTCTGCCTTTAATGCCTTTACTGTATAGTAAGCTTCCTTCCTGCCATAGCGGGTCTCACCGACTCCTTCGCATATGGCAAGAAATGCTGGAACTTTACAACGCTTGCTGCTTTTTTTATTTTCTTCTGTTAATTCCATGTACTTGTCATTCAGTAAAAAATTCTCCTCGTTATGGATCCGAAATTTTCCTTTGTTTGTTACAATTTCAGCTTTTACATGAATGACCAATAATCGTTACCTCCACATTTAAGATACAATAACCGTACAATATGCTTTCACTCCATTGGCTGAAGTTATGATAATGGTTGCTTTTCCGGCTTTCACACCTGTAATCACGCCATTCTTTACCGTCACAACGGATGTATCACTGCTTGTATAGGTAAGGGTTTTATTGGTTGCATTAGATGGAGCAATTGTCACAGACAATGTTTTCTTCTCCCCTGCTGCTAATGTTGTTGTTGCATTCACCGTTATCTTTTCCACTGCGACTTCTTTCACTGCAGTTGTTGGCGTTGGTGTCGGTGTGGATGTTACGGTTGGTTTTGGTGTCACGGTTGTTACAGGTTTCGTAACGGGCTTTGGTGTTGCGGTAGGCTTTGGTGTTGGCGTAGGTGTTGGTTTTGGACTAACCGTCACCTTGCAAGTTGCTTTTTTCCCATTAGAAGACTTTACGGTAATTACTGCAGTTCCTGCTTTCTTTGCTGTTATCTTACCGTTCTTGTCCACTGTGGCTACTGCTTTATTCGAAGATGAATAGGTAAGTGTCTTATCCGTAGCATTCGATGGGCTAACCGTTGTCTTAAGTGTAAATGTATTTCCTACTGTAAGACTCTTTGAATTCTTATTTAACGTAAGCTTTGTAACCTTCACAACCGGAACTGTTACGGTGCAGGTTCCTTTTAATCCTCCATCACTACTCTTTACTGTAATGACAGCTTTTCCTGTTCCAACTGCCTTTACTGTACCATCAGCGGAAACCGTAGCCACTTTTTTATTGCTTGATGAGAATGTATAGGACTCTGTAGCTGTAGATGGGGTGATTACTAAAGCCATCTTTTCTGATTTCCCTAAAGAAATGGATTTTTCCTTTTCTACAAATCCAATTGAATCAATCTGTACATATCCACCTGTTTTAATGGTAAAGAAGTGACCAGCGAATTCACCTGGTACACCTGGCTCAATTTTGATTATATACTTGCCATTTTCAAGCGGCTCATCAAACGTATAACTGTTATCACGATAATTATATAAATATCCTCTAGCTACTTCTTCATTATTGGTATTCAATACTGTAATTGCTAACATATCTTCTGCTTCGATAGTAAACTTCATTCCTCTACCATTTTTTACATTATACGCATAATACTCCTCTGTATCAAAAGAACACAGCATTCCCTGATAATAAGAATCTGCCGGTATTGTAATTGCATTGGAAAAAGTATGATTACCACGATAAGAATCATCTCGGACTATTCCTTTGAATTTCGAATAAATCACGTAATTTCCTTCACTATTCACAAAACTGCACTGCAGACGCAGATAATAACGTTTGGCATCAATATACAGATTTGTCTTGATCTGAGCATATCCTTTTTCTTCATCATAATCTGCCTCTATCTCATATACCAGTTCATCATTGTCTGCTGACCATACCTGTAGCTTGACCTGACTCTGCGCTTTGGAACGGATATCTAATGTCAAAAGTCCTGGATTCTCTGTCTGAAATGCATATGGAACGGATTCGCCCTCTTCGATCGTTCCTTTTTTAGCCGTTCCTATTTTTAATGAGCTGACCGTTTTCCCGTTAATCAGTTCAGCAGATACACTGGTAACCTCTGCTCTTGCAAAGCATACTGATACTGCTAATACACCGGTCAGCATAAAAGCAGCAATCTTTTTTAAAACTACATGATTTCTCATATGAATATTTTTCCCCCTTAGCGTTAATCCCTTATTTTACAGATTAATTACATTTTCTTGTAAATTATGTAATAATTATATGTTTTCATCTTTCCAATGTCAATCATTGACATCCCGAACTGAATCCAATTACCTATATACTTTCAGGAAATTACTCGAATAACATTTGGGTATAGAACATATAAAAGGCATCGTTCCGATGCCTTTTATATGCCTTTTCCATTTATCCATACACCGGATAACTGATGTCATCTCCCCAGCTGTGTAAAATCCGGTAAAATGCCGGAATACTCTTTAAACCAGCTGACCACAGATATGCTCGATCTCTCTCTGAGATCTCATCAAGCTGTTTCCATTCCACTCCAATAATCGTCTGCCTACTTCGCTCCGGATCAATACCGGCACTTGCCTTACTTTCTGCAATATCCACCAAGAAAGTATACACATCCCCGTCATTCCTAGGATTATACTGAACAGAAGTACGCATGATAATCTTGCCATCCACATTACATTCCTCTTTTAATTCCCGTAATGCTGCCATCTCTG
>CALZIE010000048.1 GCA_945787565.1 uncultured Lachnospiraceae bacterium | reverse complement strand
GAAATATCGGTATACAGCACATTATTGTTATTGATGCGAGATTTCAAATGATTATTGTTAATGGCAATGACAAGAATCGCGAATCGATCCGTCTTAATAATAGGAATCTTCCTAACATACTTTAACTCTGTCTGTACTACGCCAACGGAATTGATATATTCCCCTGCCATCCATAACGGCTGTGCGGTGCCCGCGGCCTTCTGGTACCAATCTGTTTGTCTGACTTCCTCCGTCACCTTCTTAAAATTTCCGTACTCCACATCCGTATCCAGATAGAGCTCAATCCTTGAAATCTCCGTATGCATATCCTGATAATCCTTAAACGTGCTATAAAACCGATACACATCGTAGGCTTCTTTTGGTGTATCAAAGCTGCCATTCATAATATCCTGCAACTCCTGATCCATTAAAAAGACATTTCCCACATTCTCAATCGAAGTAGTAACATCCACCATAATGCTTCTGACTCTCAGATTGTCGGATTCGATTCTCGCATAATCTTGCTCCAAAATCAGCTTTCTTGTATTTAAAATCAGATATGTTCCAATCACAAACACCGGCAGGAATACTGCAACCAGATAAACACTTAAAAGCTGATCTTTGATGCTTGACTTCTTCCTTTTCATGCTGCCTTTCCTCTCTTCCATTATTCTGCTCTCGTTCATTCCTTTCTTATATTATTATATCTTCATCTTTATTTTTCTACAATATTTTCCTTTTTTCTGTGACAATTTTCTATCTTATCTGTATTTCTATTCTCTTCTTTCCTTCAACCTCTCTTTTACTTTTTCTTTCGTCCTTTCTTCACAAAAAACGGTGACTGTTTTAAACAGGCATAAGATATGCATCTGCCGTCTGTTTAAAACCGTCACCGCCTTACTATTTGTGTCTATCTGATCTAGCCTTTTTTATTTTTATTTTGAAGCATTTTTTGCTTCTGCACGAGCTGCATCCTTATCCTGAGCACACTGCATATCATATGCTAAAACATCATCATATCCAAGGCTCTTTACTGTTTCCTGCATCTCTGTCAATAAGGATTCGAACTCTGCCTCATCCTTAGCGAAGCACATTCTCCAGGAGTAATCTACGATTTTAGACTTGCACTGATTTCTTAATGCTGTGATATCAGAGCTTTCACCTGGCGCAATATAGCTTGTACCTGCTTCTACAACATAGTTATTATCTTTCATAACCAGTTCAATCATCGTATCAACACCATATTTTTCAGACCAAGACTTATCAACTGGGTTTGAATTCTCACTGATATAGGAATCCCACATCTTATAGGAATAAGAAACACCGGTTTCTGGATTAATATCGGTATCTAATACGGCTTTGTAGTTTAATGCACTTGCACCATCTCTCCATGTACCGCCGCCCCATTCATCTGGTACTACAGTATCCGGATTTGCAAATGCCTGCTTACCAAAGTCAGTCAGCTTGCATTCTCCATCAACAAGTTCCCATGTTAAGCCTTCTGGACCTGCTGCACCACTATCTGGAGAACAGTTTGCAAGAACACCTTCTGGAGAGTAAAGCCATTCAATAAAGTCAAACATTCTCTGTGGATCTTCTGCCTTGCTGCCGATACCGATTACAACCTGAACACCTGCTGGTGAACCGCCAGTTGAGATAATCTGTGTATCTTTGATTGGAACATACTTAATGCCTTTGCCTGCTTCTGTATTCTCTGTTGTGTTGTATGCAGAAGGTCCCTGCCAAGACCATGGGGAGAACATAACTGCACCATCCACATATTTGTTCCATAAAGTATCCCAGTTCTGAGTTGTGGATTCTGGATCTAAGATTCCTAACTGATTTGCTTCAAAGAAGAATTTTAAACCTCTTACATAGATGGAATCACTGTCAATAATGCTGTCGTAATCCGAGCCATCTACTTTATGTAATACAAAACCGGTCTCATTATAGCCATACATACGTGCTGGCTGTTCTCCTAAGTTCATCATATTGCCATCCCAGTCTTTAAACAGGGAGAATGCATATGCTGGATTTCCAGAATCAGAAGTAGGATGAGCATCCTGCATCTGTTTCATAACTGGAAGAATATCTTCTAATGTATTTAATTCCGGGCATCCTAATTCCTGATAATAATCCCAACGAATAAAAGCACCGAAACCTAAATCCGTTGTTTCAGATGGCTCTGCTGCGTTCTGAGAGGAAACCGTTTTTGGCATTGCATATACCTTGTCTTCCCCTACAAGACCTTTTACCTTAGCAATTGCTTCGGTATACTGAGACATTGTCTCACTTCCTGCAACCAGATCTGTCATATCATATAATAAGCCTGCTGTCACCGTATCTTTTAATCGGTCATTTTCACAGCCGATAATTACGATGTCACCTAAATCCCCGGCTGCAGAACGTGTCGTGAATAACGTATCACCACCTCCAGATACGTTTGGAGAGATAATATTAAGTTCCATATTGAATTTATCTTTTACGATTTTTGCAAACCATCCAGTCTCAATGCCTTCATAGTTTGATTCATTTGCGAATACATCAACGGTCAAAAATTCTGGATACTTTTGTTCCCCCTCTGTTGCTCCAGTATCTGCTGATGACGTGCTATCATTACTAGCTGATTGTGTTGCAGTCGGATTAGTTGTTGCTGATGTTTCTTTCCCCTCATCACTCTTTTTACCGCAGCCCGTAGCACAAAGAGCAAGCGTTAAAACAAGTGATACCATTCTTGCAGTTCTCTTTTTCATAATACATCCTCCTTCTATAATATAGCACAGGGAAACACCCCTGGAATGCTCAGCCTTTTACAGCTCCGATCATCATACCCTTTACAAAATGTTTCTGGAACATTGGGTAAATAAATAAGATTGGAAGCACCGTAACTACCGTAACAGACATACGAATTGAAGTTGGTGTCTGCTGGGTTGCCAGATTAATTAATGCAGAATTGCTTGTTCCTGAATTCTTAATGGCCATTGCGATGGAGTTTGCCTGATTGATATAGGTATAAACGCGGTACTGTAAGGAATACAGACTCTTATCGGTTATGTATAACATCGTATCCTGGAAAGAGTTCCACTGACCAACTGCTGCAAAGATTGCAATTGTCGCAAGACTTGGTGTGACAAGCGGAAGCACAATCTTAAAGAATACCTGAAGCACGCCGGCTCCATCGATCTCCGCCGCCTCTTGAAGTGATGCCGGAAGCGACTCAATAAATGTCTTAACTAAGATGACATTGAACGGCTGTACGATTGCTGGAATAATATATACCCAGAACGTATTCGTCAGTTTTAAATTCAGAATGATAATGTACATTGGAATCAGTCCGGCACTAAAGTACATCGTAATAACCATAAAACGGTACCAGAACTTTCTTGCCCACATCTTCTGCTGGGAAAACACAAATCCAAGCAATGCAGATGCAAATACGGTACAAATTGTACCAAGTACTGTTCTTGCAACCGAAATCCAGAAGGAACGTAAAAATCCATCGATCTTGAACACTTCAACGTAGTTCTTAAAGTGGATTCCCTGCGGAATCAAATTAATAAGGCCTCGGTTACTTAAATCATTATTACTGATTGTATTGATAATCAGATAATAGAATGGGAACGCACACATAATCGTAAACAAAATAAAGAATGTATAGTTACATATATTGAATACAACATCGCCGGGTCTTGTCTTCTTTTTCTTTGCCGGCACGACTAACCTCTCTTTCGCCATGTATCTTACCTCCTGCTTTTTTATTCTAAACAATAGATTCACCACGTACTTTTTTCGATATCTTATTTACAATAAACAGAAGCGTCACACTGACAATACTCTTTAAGATACCGATTGCTACACCTAAGGAATATGTATTGCCGCCGCCCATACTGATTGTGTAAACATAATAATCAAGTACCTGGATTTTATCTTTGTTAAATGCATTCGCAAATACATAATACTGTTCCATGCCGTTCGATAAGATATTGGCAACACTAAGCATTAATAATACGAAATAAGTCGGAAGCAACTGTGGCAGCGTAATATGCCACATCAGACGGAATCTTCCAGCTCCATCCACTCTTGCTGCTTCATATAATTCCTGATCACAGCTTGAGATTGCAGCCAAATACATAATGGAACTCCAGCCAACGCCTTTCCATACCCCCCAGAGACACATCTTCAGCCATACATGATCCGGACTGTCAAGGAAGGAAATCGGTGCACTGATTACACCAAGATCCGTTAATACGGAGTTTACCATACCAGTTGTGGAGAATAAACTGAATGCTACCGAATATACGATAACCCAGCTGATGAAGTTTGGAAGTGTGGTAAGTGTCTGAATCAGATTCTTTGCCCACTTGCATTTGATTTCACTTAAAAAGATAGCGAATGCCACCGGAAGTACGGATACTAAGATTCCAAGACCGCTCATTGCAAATGTATTTTTAAGTACATTCACAATCTGTGTTACCCAGCCTTTGTTCCGGAATAACATCGTAAACCATTTAAATCCTACATAGTCGCACTGTGAAAGCTTTAGTGGCGGCTTATAATCGTAAAAAGCATATCTCCACCCATACAGCGGCAGATAGCTGAATATAAATACGAGCACCAAAAATGGCAGTGCAATCAGGAATAAACGGTATTTCTCTGGTATTCCTTTCTCTTTTTTCTTTCGAACTGCCTGCTGTGGTACCTTCTCTGCTTTTGCCTTAGCCATTCCTACCAACCTCCCATTTTTTATACTAATACTTTATCATGGGAACTTTTGGAAAAATACCCCATTATTTTTACTTTTTAGCATGTAAAAATTAGATATTGCCTTATTTCTTTATAAATAATGCACGAATTCCGGAGATATGTTGTAGCTATACTCTAAAAAACCATCTAAACTTTTTATATTTTTTCGTCACTTTTGTATATTTCACCCTTATTATTCCATTTTTCACTAGACAGCATCCCTAATTACGCTATAATATTCCATATAACAACAATTCTATTATTGGAGGACTCTGCTATGAAAAACATATTCAATCTTGATGGCCCTGCTATGCAATTTATGCTCTCACTGCGTGATCTTGCAGTGCTTAATATTCTATTCCTGCTCTGCTGTATTCCCATCGTTACCATCGGCCCTTCCCTTACTGCTCTTTTCACAGTCACGTTCCGTATGGCTGAAAACAAAGAAGGCTATGTCGGACGGGAGTTCCTACATGCCTTCAAAGAAAATATGAAGCAATCCATTGGAGCAGAGCTTGTGCTTATCCTGCCAATCCTGATTCTTTCTTTTAACCTGTTCTTCTGGAGTTCCTTAAAAAGCATCCTTGGCACAATCGTAAGCGTATTCTGCATTCTTTTCCTTGTGATTTTAATTGGAATGCTTTGCTATACCTTCCCGTTAATCGCAAAATTCGAGAACACGGTAAAGCAGACGCTTCATAATGCTCTATATTTTGCGACCCAATATAAAGGATATACACTTGCACTTATCGCCCTCATCTTTGTTCAGGCTTTTGTGCTGATTCTTACCGTCGCCACTACAACACTTATGCTAATATTCGGCTTTGCCTTCTTCTCCTATATTGATGCCACAATTTTACTTAAACTTTTGAAACGTTTCTATCAGGAACAGGAGACGCTGGCTGAATGATCTGTGGGACTACTTTTTTATACTCTTTCGGACTCACTCCTACATACCGCTTAAATTTTGCATAAAAGTAATCAATATTGGAATACCCAATCCGCTCCGATACCTGATACACCTTTAAGTCGGTCTCGCTTAGCAGCTTCTTTGCATTCTCAATACGGATATGATCCAATACATTATTAAAGCTTTCTCCCATCTCTTTTTTAAACACTTTTCCGAGATAAGCACTATTATAGTTGAACATCTTCGCAATGGCTTCTAACTTAATATCCTTATGATAATTCTTCTCAAGATAAGCACTCACTCTCTTGACCACATTGTCGGCGCCAGAAGCGCCAACAATGTGGCTTACCTCATTCGCATAGTGCTTTATCTCCTCTAATATCTCATATAAGGATTCCCCATTCTTAACCTTTGCTGTAAGCTCCTCGAAATCAGGGAACTCCTTTTTCTTCTCATCATACCTCTCTTCCAGCATCATCTTTAACTTAATCATCTGATGTGTCAGATAAATCTTCGCCTCCGGCTCTGTAAACAGTTTTGCCTTACAGTAGCCCTCCACGTTATGTAATATCTTCTCAATGCCTTCTAAATCCCCAATTTCAATTAAAGAACAGAGCCCATCATACGGTTCCGACATCCCCCCATGCTGTTCCTGTTCTAATGCTTTTATCGAAATTGCATTCTCCGTATGATATAAGAAACGATACCCGGACAGCATCCTAGCACTTTCATAAGAATAGTGAAGATCCTCCCAGTGAGCCACATCATGGCCCATTGAAATAAAATACTCCTCTTTATATAGATTCTTAACCCTCTCATTATTTGCAAGAAGCCTCTTTAAAAAGTATTCATACGAATGCCCTTTACAGATTAAAACCCAGCTTTCTTCCATACTCACATATTCGGTTCCCTCTATATCCTTAAGCATCTGCTTTAACTTTTCATCCGAAGGATAGGAGATAAATGCACTTCCTTTTTTCGTTTTTTCATTCAAAATCGCCACACAAAAAACCGGATACGAAAATTCGCTTTCATAATACTTCATCTGTTCATGAAGCACTTCCTTTTTCTCACTATATAATAAAAGGCGGCGTAACATCTCCCGTCTTGCACTCTCTTCTTTAAGACGGATCACATCATTCTCTTTATGTTTCTCATCAAGTTCTTTTACGACTGTTTCAATGATCTCTCCTAATTCCTCTTCATCAATGGGCTTTAACAGATAAGCCCTTACGCCTAAGGAGATTGCAGTCTTTGCAAACTCAAAATCAGAATATCCGGTAAGAAGTAAAAAAATCCCCTCATAACCAGATTCCTTTGCCTTTTTTATTAATTCAAGCCCATTCATACCAGGCATCTTCACATCGACTAATACCAGATCGGGCTGGTATTCAAGCACCTTTGTAAGCCCGTCATTTCCGTCAATTCCTTCCGCCACAATCTGAAACTGATACTCTTCCCATGGCAACAAATGTTTCAGACCTTCCCGTACAACAGGTTCATCATCGATAATCATCATTTGATACATACTGCATACCTTCTCTTCCACATTTTTATCGGAGTTTTTTTGAGCGCGTATTCTCCTGTTTCTCTCACTATTTTCTAACTGCTCTCTCATCTGCCTTGGACTGGCTGCTTTATTTCTTAGCCATATCCTCTTTTATTGCTATTTTCTTATTCCTATCTTCTAATATATAAGAATTTGGAAAATATTTCAATCTGAACTGCTAAAATTCCACATCATTTCTATGGAATACTCTATTTTATTTTTGTAAAAATATGTTATTATAAGATATGTCTTTACCATACGAACCTAACTTTTAAAGATGGAGGTATTCTTATGTACGTAGCAAATGAAAAACGATATGATACCATGTCATACCGCCGATGTGGAAAGAGCGGCTTAAAGCTCTCTGCTTTTGCCCTCGGATTATGGCATAACTTTGGTTCCTCTCACAACTATGATAATATGGTGGCTCTTGCCACAACTGCATTCGACTGTGGCATTACCCATTTTGACTTAGCCAATAACTATGGACCTGTTGCTGGTTCTGCGGAAGAGAACTTCGGTAAGATCTTAAAAAATGAATTAAAACCATATCGGGATGAGTTAGTCATCTCCACCAAAGCAGGTTATTCTATGTGGCCTGGCCCTTACGGCGACCATGGAAGCCGTAAGTACTTAATCAGCAGCTTAGACCAGTCCCTAAAACGCTTAGGGCTTGATTATGTAGATATCTTCTACCATCATCGTCCAGATCCAGAAACTCCTCTAGAAGAGACCATGGGCGCCTTAGACTCCATCGTCCGTTCCGGAAAAGCACTATACATAGGAATCTCCAATTATGGACCGGAAGATACAAAAAAAGCCGTAGAAATCTTAAATCACCTTGGTACCCCTCTTTTAATCCATCAGCCAAAATACTCTATGATGAACCGTCAGCCGGAAGATGGATTATTTGATGTCTTAAAAGCAAATGGTGTCGGAAGCATTGCCTTTTGTCCGCTTGCACAGGGACTTTTAACCGGCAAGTACCTAAATGGCATTCCAACTGATTCCAGAGCCGCTGACAAATCAAGCGTATTCCTAAATGAGTCCAATATCACAGAAGAAATCATTGAAAAAGTAAGAAAGTTAAGTGACATTGCAAAAGAAAGAGGCCAGAGCATGGCACAGATGGCCCTTGCCTGGGTTCTTCGGGGAGACAATCTGACCACTGCCCTAATCGGCGCCAGCAAACCAAGCCAGATCATTGAGAACGTAAAGACATTAGATAATATGGAATTTAGTGAAGAAGAGCTAAGAAGAATCGATGAGATTCTTGCCTAAGACAAAAAAAGCCGCCTGTCATAAACAGGCGGCTCCTTTTTAGTGAGCTCTAAATCAGGCCTTCAAAAAGACTTGAAAATGCTGGGTCGGTTAACATCTGTCCCATAAGGGCGGTCATAAGGATAAGTAAAAATGCACCTACCACAAGTGTCGCTCTCGCCCAGTTCTTCTTTGTTGGGGTTGTATTCTTTCCAAATCCCCAGATAAACAATAATACGATAAATGCCCAAAATCCCACACCTGGGATAAATGGAAGCACCATAATCAAAAGCCATTTTCCAAAAGAGATGGTTTCTTCTCCACCAACTGTTTTTGATGCCATCCCATTTGGCATAGTACTTCCAAACAGAGTCCTATTTGCCTGATTTTCATATGCACTTTCCGGTGCCTTTTTCTCATTTAAAAAGGAAGTATCTACATCTCCTCTAAATGATGCACCACAGTATTCACAAAAGTTTGCATTCTCATTGGTCATTGTTCTTCCACAAACTTTACAAACCATATGTTAGCCTCCTTTCCCCTCATTCCATGCTGGCATCTTTTCTTTGCCGCATCCTGTTTTTCCGAAAAGCCATCGTCCGGTGACTGAGGGAGTTCCTCTATCTTATTTTTTATCTGCTATATCTTCTAATCGATTCTTTCTCACATAAAGAGTCTGGTTCCTTATTATTGTAACCATTCTTTGTTATCAAAAGGCATTATATCATGTTTTTTGCTAATAATAAATGAAATCTTTATAAATTCGTATGTGCCGCCTACGTGTCCTTCTCCTTATCTTCCTAACATGCTAAGGACATGCGACCAAGTCGTTCTGGATTTCCTACAAAAAAAGAAGTGCCAAAGGAAACCCTTGGCACTTCTTTTCTTTCTTACAGAATAATCTTCTGTGGACATTTTAGGGCACACTTGCCGCAGCGAGTACACTTGTCATAGTCGATCTTTGCAAGGTTGTCTGTTACATGGATTGCATCGAATTCACACTGTTTTACGCAAAGTGTACATGCGATACATCCTGTGGAACATCCTGCTTTTACGTCTTTACCCTTATCGTGGGAAGAACACTGTACAAGGTGAGTTGCAGATTCCGGAACGAACTCGATTAAGTTCTTAGGACATTCTGCTACACACTTGCCACAAGCAACACATTTTTCTTTATCTACAACAGCTACGCCGTTTACGATATGGATCGCGTCGAAAGCACATACCTTCACACAGCTTCCATAACCGCAACATCCGTAAGAACATACTTTTTCGCCGTTACCAGGAACAACTGCTAACTGCTTACAGTCTGTGATACCATTGTAGTTATATTTTCTTTCTGTCTTGTCGCAAGTACCGTTACATTTTACGAATGCAACTTTACGTTCTGCTGCAGACACTTCCTGGCCCATAACCTTACCGATTTCTGCATGAATGCTTGCACTGGCAACTGGACATCCGCTTACAGGAGCTTCTCCTGCTGCAATTGCTTTCGCTAAAGCGTCACAACCTGCGAAACCACATCCACCACAGTTATTACCTGGAAGAAGATCTCTTACCATAACTTCTTTTTCATCTACTTCTACATGGAATGCTTTCGCAGCAAGACCAAGTAAAACACCAATGATTAAACCTGTTACACCAACTACTACTGCTGCCATAGCAATATCTTTTACGCTGAATGCTAATACAGCTGTGCTAGATAAGAGGTTTCCTAATAATAAATTCATCATTTTTATCCTCCTATCTTATAATAAACCTGCGAAACCAGTAAAGGCAATTGCCATAAGACCTGCTGTGATTAAGACAATTGGAGATCCCTTTAATGTTTTTGCAATGTCATTGTGTTCGATACGCTCTCTGACACCAGCTAAGATTACGATAGAGATTAAGAAACCTACTGCTGTACCGAAACCGTATACGATACTAGTTACGAAGTTGTATTCTTTCTGAACGTTTGTTAACGCTACACCAAGAACCGCACAGTTTGTTGTGATTAATGGAAGGTAAACACCAAGCGCATTGTAAAGGCTTGGAGAAAACTTCTTTAAGAACATTTCAATGAACTGTACTAATGCGGCAATCACGATAATGAACACGATTGTCTGCATGTATTCAAGTCCAACCTTAACTAAAATACCATTGTAAATTAAGTTTGTAAGTCCAGATGCGATTGTGATAACGAAGATTACCGCTGCACCCATACCGCTTGCTGTACTTGTTTTTTTGGAAACACCTAAGAACGGACATAAGCCAAGGAACTGACTTAGTACAACGTTATTTACAAGTGCTGCTGAAATAAGCACTAATAATAATTCTTTCATCTAAATCCTCCTATACTTCTGTCTGGTTAGCTGTATCTGTGCCTTCAGTTTTAGCTTCTGCTGCTGGTTCCGCTTTTGCTGCTTCGGCTGCTGCCTTAGCCGCTTCTGCTTCTGCTGCCGCTTTTTTCGCTGCCGCTGCTGCTTTCGCTGCTTCCATTGCTTTCGCTTTTTCTGCTGCGATTCTCTGAGCTTCTACTTCTTTTGCACGTTCTAATACAGAGTGATTTTCTTTGCACTGGCTTCCTGTACAGCTTGCGCAGTTACCACCACATGCGATTGTTTCGCCTGCAGGAGCTTCTACGTTAGTTGCGCTTGGAGCCTTGAACTTGTTCTGAAGTGCTGTAAGAAGCGCAAGAACGAAGAACGCACCAGGTGCTGCTACAAAGATGGAGATTGGTTCATAGGAAGCTGGCATAACCTGAATATCAAATACTTTACCAGCACCGATGAGCTCACGTAAAATACCGATAGAAGTAAGACCTACTGTGAAACCAAGACCCATACCAAGACCATCGAAGATAGATGGAAGAACAGGGTTCTTAGATGCATAAGATTCTGCACGACCGAGAATAATACAGTTAACAACGATTAATGGAAGGTAAAGACCTAATAATACGTATACATCATTTAAATAACCCTGAAGTAATAACTGTACGATGGTTACGAAGGATGCCACGATTACGATGAACGCTGGCATTCTTACTTTATCTGGAATCAGTTTACGTAACATGGAAATTAACATGTTAGACATAACTAATACAAGTGTTGTTGTTAAACCCATGTAAAGACCGTTTAAACCGGATTTTGTTACGGCAAGTGTTGGACACATACCTAACATTAAGACAAAAGTAGGGTTTTCTTTGATAATACCGTTATATAAACGTTCTAAATACTTATTCATGAGAAACCCCTCCTATTCCGTTTGCTAATAAATCGCTTGCAAATGCAAGACCTGAGTTAACTGCGTTTGTCACTGCGTTAGAAGTGATAGTTGCACCGGAGATCGCATTGATTTCGCCTTCTCCTGCATCAGATTTTACTACAGTAAGGGAATCTTCTGTTCTTTCTGTAAACTGTCCTTTAAATGGTTCCTCTGTTGCTAATGCACCAAGACCAGCTGTTTCAGAGATGGATAAGATCTCGATTGCTGTTAAAGTGCCTTCGCTTGTGTAACCCATGGAGAACTGAATATCACCACCGAAACCTTCTTTTGAAGTGATTGTTAAGATATATCCGATTGGATTACCGGATGCATCCATTGCGATACATGCTTCATCAATAACAGAACCAGATAAACCGTTTTCTGCTAAGAATGCTGCACTGTCTTCTACTCTTGCAAGTAATTCTTCGTTTGCGTCATCTACCTGAACTGCTTCTGGGTAGATTGTCTGATAAGCTTCTGCTTTCTGTTTCGCAGCTAATTCTGCGATTGGTCCCTTTGTCACTTCATTAACGAAACCTAATGCAACCGCAGCGATTAATGCGATTAAGCAAAGTGCTACGGCATCTTTTACGATAGAGGATTTCTTCTTATTTTCTTGCATATGCTCTACCTCCTCTGCCGAATGCTTTTGGCATTGTTACTTTTTCGATTAATGGCACTAATAAGTTACAGAAAATGATTGCGTAAGATACGCCTTCTGCACTTGCTCCGAATTTACGGAAGATACCAGTTAATAAACCAAGGCAGATACCGAATACGATCTGTCCCATTGGTGTGATTGGGCTTGTTACATAGTCTGTTGCCATGAAGAATGCACCCATCATTAAACCGCCACCAAGGATGGAAGCTGCAAGGTATTCCATGTCAAAGCCTTTGCCACCGAAAAGAATCATAAACACTGCGAATGTTCCGATATATGCTACTGGAATACGAAGAGAGATTACTTTACGGTATACTAAGTAACATGCACCGATTAAGATCATAATCGCACTTGTTTCACCAATTACACCGCCTGTAAAGCCAAATAACATATCGAATAAGTTTACGCTCTCGCCTGCTTTTAAAGCGGTAAGAGGTGTAGCGCCAGTGATGCCGTCTACTGCAGATGCACCGTAGTAGAAGTTATATAAACCTTCGTTTGTAGCACCACTTGCTGCAAATGTATCAACACCGTAAGTTGTCATTCTAGTTGCAAAGGAAATTAATAAGAAACATCTTGCTGCAAGAGCAGGATTCATAAAGTTCTGGCCAAGACCGCCATACATTTCTTTTACTACTACAATTGCAAAGATACCACCAAGTACCGGTATCCACAATGGAACGTTAGCCGGCAGGTTCATACCTAATAATAAACCAGTTGCAACCGCGCTACATTCATATGGGCGATATGGTCTTTTTACAATTTTGTGATATAAAAATTCAGAAACCACACAAGTGGCAACTGATGTTAATAAGACTACGAATGCTGCAAAACCGAACCAGTACACACCAAATGCACTTGCTGGAATTAAAGCGATTGTAAAGTCTCTCATGATTTCTGCTGTTGTAACCCCGCTTCTAACGTGCGGAGAAGCAGAGACATTATACATCTCTTTCAAAGGTCCCACCTCTTTTACTTATTATTTTTGTGTAAATCCATAACCGCCTTCTTGCCCTGCTTGATTGCCTGGGTTAAATGGCGTCTAGATGGACATACATAAGAGCAGCTTCCGCATTCACAGCATTCTAAGCCATACATTTTTTCAAATCCTTCATAATCGGAACGTAGTGCTAACTGTGTTAAACGGTTTGGAAGAAGTCTGCTTGGACATGCTGCCACACATCTACCACAACGGATACATGGGCTTTCTGGCATTTCTGCGTCTTCATCTCTTATAAATGCTA
>CALZIE010000047.1 GCA_945787565.1 uncultured Lachnospiraceae bacterium | reverse complement strand
AGACGGAATTTATGCCGGTTATATTATTATTGCAGATGAGTTAAAAGAGGATGCCAAAGAGGCGATCGCAGAATTAAAGGAAGCGCATATTAAAAAGACAGTCATGCTAACTGGAGATAATAAGAAGGTAGCAGGAAAAGTCGCAAAATCATTAGGCATTGATGAAGTGCATGCAGAGCTTCTTCCGGGAGATAAGGTAGAGCAATTAGAAAAATTATTCAAAGAAAAATCCGAGAAAGGCAAATTAGTCTTTGTCGGTGATGGTATTAACGATGCACCGGTTTTAGCAAGAGCAGATATTGGTATGGCAATGGGCGGACTTGGTTCTGATGCGGCAATTGAAGCGGCAGATATCGTCATTATGACAGATGAGCCATCAAAGATTGCGACAGCCATCCGAATTTCTAAGAAGACACTTAGAATCGCATATCAGAATATTGGTTTTGCGATTGGAGTAAAGGTGTTAGTTCTTATCTTATCCGCATTTGGAATCACAACGATGTGGGCTGCTATTTTTGCAGATGTTGGCGTTACCATCATTGCTGTTTTAAATTCATTTAGGGCATTACGGGTAAAAGATTTGTAAGTAATAAAAAAGTAGAGCAAGCGGGAGAAAATCCCGCTTTATGCTTTTTTAAATTGACAGAAAACCGATTTTTGACTACCATTAAAAGTAGAAAGTAGTAGGAGGAAAAAATCTTGACAATCAAAGAAGAAATTGAAAAATGCAGCTGTGACGTCATTCACGAGGACGTGGTACGCGAAGTGAAGCAGAACATGCCACAGGAGGAAAAGCTGTCAGATCTAGCAGAATTATTTAAGGTGTTTGGGGATCTAACAAGAATCAAGATTTTATGGGCACTGGAAGAATCTGAGATGTGCGTGTGTGATATCGCTGCCCTCCTAAATATGACACAGTCGGCCATTTCTCATCAGCTCCGTGTTTTAAAGCAGGCTAAGCTTGTGAAGAATAGAAAAGAAGGAAAAGTTGTGTACTATTCCTTAAAGGATGAGCATATTAAACAGATCTTCACACAAGGTCTTAATCATATTTATGAGTAGAGTTCCATTACAGGGAAAAAGATTGTTTCTTAAGAAAAACTTTCGTTTTTCCGGCGGTGGAACTATCGCTTTTTCTAGTACACTAAAAGAAAAGAAGAACCCCTCTATTATGATCGGTTTCAAAGATAAAAAAGGAGTGTAAGGATGAGTGAAAAGGAAGAACAGTCCGCCAAAAGCATAACGGCTCTGCAAAAACTGGGTGGATTTCTGATTGTGGCTGTAGTAATCGGGATCATCAGTCTTTTTTTAGTAGGACAGGCCAAACCCATTGCAGACCAGACAAAGCTTGAGTATGTGAACCAGAATATCTATACCATTTTGGAGAATAACTATGCCTTCTACATGAAAGTGGCAGAAGAACGGGCAGGGAAGGAATTAACCCCTCTTGAAGTGTATTATCCAAGTGCAAAAGGGGAGACAAAAGAAAACGGAAGTGTCCTCTTGTCTAACGAATCCGAGGATGAGGTAAATTCGGAAGAGGAGTATTACGAGGAAAACATAGACAAGGTGTATACGGAAGATGGCGAATATGTATATACGTATCAGAGTGAGATCCAAGACTTCCTTTATGATATCTACTGGCAAAACAAAAGTGAACAGTCAAATGGAATTGAGTATGCCATAAAAGATGATATGACTGGGAAAACCATAACATCTGGTGAGGAAGCAAAAGGCATGGAAGAAGCTATTTTGCTGGAGGAAATCGGAGATCTCTTACAAGAAAAATATGAATTCTGCGCTCTGATCCGATATTATGAGGATGGCACGTTAGAAGTCATGGATAGTTATTAGAAAGCAGGCTCTTTCGAAATAGCTTAACCAGTCGGTTTGGAGACTATTTTGTGCCAAATGATATCAAGGGCATCACAATTGCAATGGGGATTACGAAGGAAGCATTGCAATCAGTACCATATTCGGATTTGTCATTAGATTATGGATATACAACGGGCATTTTTTTAGAGGAAGGCTTTATTGTTGTACTATTGATGGCATATGTGGCTGTATTTTTATTAGCAGCAGTGCTTATGTTTATCAGAACGCTTGGAATCAGTACTGGTTTTGCATCGAAGATTTCATTGGAATGTAATGTGGCAGCTACGATTTTAACGGCATTAGGGACACCGCTGATGATAATCTTTACCTATGTATGTGCCAAAGGCGGAGTAGAAGAACGGCTGTTGCGATCGGGAGCAGGAAAGTATCTGTCAGAGTTAATTGGAAAATATGCTGGGGTAATGGAAGTTATCTTATGGATGCTTTATTTTGCTGTGATATTTATTATGTTAATCGGCTATTTTCAGCTATTTAGAAAAGGATTACGTAGGTATCTGAAAGAAAATACACTGATTGTACGTTTTTGTCTATGGATTGTAAGGGGTATAAAGAAGATTATAAAGGGGGTAATGTCATTTGACTTAGAAGACGATGCAAATCGTGTGGCACTAAGAATCGTGGCATTAAACTTTGTGATCATTGCCGGTATGTGCAGCATCTGGTTCTTTGGACTTGGTGTGCTGATTATCTATTCCATTGTGCTGTTCTTTATCTTAAGACAGTATTATTCTAGTGTGAAACAAAAGTATAGAAAGATTGTAGATGCAGCAGAGAAGATGGCAAGTGGGGACTTAAATACAGAAATCCATGATGATCTTGGGATGTTCAATGACCTTCGCGACGAGCTTTCGAATGTGCAAAGAGGCTTTAAGCATGCGGTGGAAGAAGAAGTGAAGAGCCAGAATATGAAGACAGAGTTAATTACCAATGTATCTCATGACTTAAAGACCCCGCTTACGGCAATCATTACGTATATCAATCTGTTAAAGGATGATAAATTAAGTGAAGAGGAACGAAAGGCATATTTAGATACGTTAGACCGCAAGTCCCTGCGATTAAAGCAGCTGATTGAAGATTTATTTGAAGTCAGCAAGTTAAATAGCAATAACGTGGAGCTTCATTTGATGA
Organism: uncultured Lachnospiraceae bacterium; assembly: GCA_945787565.1. Taxonomy (GTDB): domain Bacteria; phylum Bacillota; class Clostridia; order Lachnospirales; family Lachnospiraceae; genus Lachnoclostridium. Next base: position 10,570 of record CALZIE010000047.1, on the reverse strand, counting down.
AGGTAGATATTGTATCCTTAATCAAACAGGTAGAATTTGAATTTACCGAACGCTTTGAAGAGAAGAAACTGGAGTTTCGTATGACGGCTCCGGATGAAAAAGTATATGTGAATCTGGATGGACAGAAGACATTTAGAATTTTTGAGAATCTGTTTGGAAATATCATAAAATATGCCATGCCTTCTACGAGAGCATATCTTACTATCAAAGCGGATGAAAAAGAAGTGAAGATTCTTGTTAAGAATATCTCGGAAAATGAATTGAATATCGAATCCGATACATTATTAGAGCGATTTGTAAGAGGTGATAAGTCTAGAAATACAGAAGGTTCTGGATTAGGGCTTGCAATTGTAAACAGCCTTGTTGAAAAACAGGGAGGAACCTTAGCTCTTGATGTGGATGGAGATCTATTTAAGATTACAATTGTATTTCCAAGAATGAAAGAAGAAAAGAAAGAGGATATCCGCAAAGAAGAAAGCAGTGAACGGGATAGGACAGACTTAGAAGATAGGCCAAGTGTGGAATAAATTCCTAGTTGACAGAAGAAACAGGATGCATTAAGATATGTGATATATGAAAATGTAAGAAGAACAAGAACGGTAAGAAAGGCCCCGAATTCCAGTGATGGAGTTCGGGGCCTTTTTGCTGTTAAAAGAGAGGTATTATGCTTTGTCTAGTTAATTTAATTGGAGGTACTTAAAAAACTGTTATAGATATCTAACAGATTAGAATCCGAATCTAATGCGGCCATCAACTGTTTCGTTGTATCATTAATCAGTTTCTGTACTTGGGGTTCTTCTCGTAATTCTAAGACATAGGAAGAAGCTGTTTCGGAAAGCGGATTCATATAAAGCTTGTAAGCGCCATCCGTTTTTTTAACATAGAATTCTTCTAAGGAAGGGGCTGGTGCGGATGTCATTGGGAACCTTACGTCATAGGTCACATAGATTACGTAGTCGATTCCTTTGATACCGTCTGCAATATAGGTCTTAATGTTCTCATAGCTTTCGATATATTCTACTTTTCGTCCCAGCTTTTTGTAATCAATTGCAGCATCAGATAAAATAAGGGATTCTAAAGTCTCACTATTTAACGTAAGTTTGGCATTCAGATAATCGGTAATCAGTGCAGTAAGATCGGATTCTAGTTCTTCATTTTCAATAAAGAGAGAAGCATTAGATGCGGTAAGAATATCATCCGTAAGAGCGGAAGTGGCAGCCTCATCTAAAAGAACGGATCTTGATTTTACCGATGCAGACTGAGATGGTTCCTCTTTATTAAAATAAAAGCTTGTCCCACTGATTAAGAGAACGGCAAAAATGGCTGCTACGCTGAAGCTTATGTATTTTATTTTTACTTTAGATATATGTGATTTTTTCATAATAAAACTCCTGTCATTGTTAATTCAGACTTCAAGGAAGAAACGTAAGAAGAACGCTTTAGTATCGTTTGAATGTCTGTATGATTGGTAAAATAATGAAGTGCTTTTGTTGAATGCATTATAGCAGAGAATGGAGAAAGTATCAACATAAATGTTAACAACTTTGTAACAATATAGGGAATAAATGCTTTTTATTTTAGAACTAAAAGAAAGAAAATATTCTTTTTTGTGGAGTTTTGAAGAAATTAATAGGGTGAAATTGACATAAAAGGAAATATAATGTTGACGAAATAGGTATTTTTTGCTATAATAAGCACAATTAATAAAAATGTAACAATTACGTAACATGTAGACGGGACAAAAAGACAAGATGAAATCCCAGTCATTCGATAAAAAAACAGTATGAAAAAAACGGAGGAGTTCAAATGAGAAAAGCACTATTTTTTAAAGCTGGCGCATGTTTATTCCTTACATGTTTCATTCATTCCAATGTTGCGAGTGTAAAGGCCGCAGAAACAGCAGAGATTACAGAAAACAGTCTGGCAGGTATCTCAGTTGTTATGAACCAATATTATCAGGAAAAATTGTCCGAGAGTGGAATTTCAATAGCAAATGTAGCAACACCAATTATTGTAGAAGGTGTAAAATTAACAGCAGTTAATGGAACTGCGAATCAGAACCTGGCAGTTGCAAACGTAGACGACTATGCCAATATAAGAGAAGAAGCAGATGCGGATGCAGAAGCGGTTGGAAAGCTTTACAGCAAAGCAGTGGCTACGGTAGTGGAAAAAGGAGAGGAATGGACAAAGATCAGTTCCGGCTCTGTAACAGGATATATTAAGAACGAATACCTGCTATTTGGTGAAGATGCGCAGGAAGTAATTGATAGTACATATGAGCGTTATGCGGTTGCAACATGCACCACATTAAATATCCGAAGTGCTGCAACAACAGAGAGCAAAATCATCGCACAGGTGCCAGTTGGAGAGGAATTGGATATTGTCTCCATTTTAGATGAATGGGTACAGATCTCATATGAAGGCACAACGGATGCTTACGTATCTAAAAACTATGTGGATGTGGAATACTCTTATCAGTATGCAGTATCGAAGGAAGAAGAAGCAAGAATCGAAGAACAGAAAAAGCAGGCTGCTATTGCAGAAGCCAATTCTTATAACATCAACAATATGGTATGGCCTCTACCATCTGACCACAATATTTATTCCTACTATGGAAAACGTGTGGCACCAACAGCCGGAGCAAGCACATTCCATAAAGGACTTGATATTGGAGGAAAAAGCGGTTCTTCCATCGTGACGGTATTATCCGGTACGGTAACTGTGGCAAGTTATTCTAGCTCCCGTGGTTATTATGTGGAAGTGAGCCATGGAAATGGTGTGGTAACAAGATATCAGCACTGTTCGAAACTCTTAGTATCCGTCGGCCAGAAAGTAAGCCAGGGTGATACCATTGCGTTAGTAGGCTCCACTGGTATCTCCACATCAGCCCATCTGCATTTTAGCTTACTAATCAATGGAGAGAACGTAGATCCATATCCTTATTTAAAAGCAGTTCATTAAGATAGGTATGAAGTAGTATTAATATAGAAGAAGGACTGTCTTATGTTGTATTCCTTACAGGATGCAACATGAGACAGTCCTTTTTTTAATTCATAGGAAATTGCTCTGCAATTCCCTATGAATCAAAAACTCTCCGAGGGATGCGCACTCCGCCTGCGGCTACGGCGCGACAAAGTGGCATCGCCCTGAGAAAGAAAGATATGCGGAGCCACTTTGTTCTTAACAAGAAATTGCTTTAAAAAACGGCGGCAAGGACGACTTGGTCGTATGGCTTGTTATTCGAGTAAATCGACAAGAAGCAAAGGATAGGATATTGTTGTTATACTTTTTGGAAAAAGCTTTGTCAATTCATAAAGTAGAATGGAAAAGCGGATACAATATAGCTTAAACTTCACACTGTATTTTAGTCAAAAGCATATCCATAAGGTTTCGTTTCGTAGCAGTAAGTTTTAGCAGGAAGAAAAAGAAGTAAATAGAGGAAAAAAGTACGGAGGATAGTAAGGAAGCAAATATAGTGTAGAAGAAAGGAAAGATAAGGGGCGAAAATGGCATTGTAGCCAGCGAAAACCAATAGTATAATGGGAAAGGAATAAGATGATAGAACCTTATAAAAGATAGAAAAATCTAGAAACATTAAGGAAACATTAGAAAATCATTAACACTATTGACAGTATAATACTATATGGCATATAGTATTGTCATCGGAATAATATTCCAAACGAAAGTGGTAATTGCAGGTCGATGACAAAGGAGTTGATAGTATGGTGTTTAATACAGGGTCAGCACTGCTTGATGCAATTGTTTTAGCGGCAGTATCGAAGGAAGAGGAAGGTACCTATGGATATAAGATCACACAGGATGTCAGGGAAGCGATTGAAATCTCCGAATCTACCTTATATCCAGTCTTGCGAAGACTGCAGAAGGATGACTGCCTTGAAGTATATGACAGAGAAATCGGTGGAAGAAACAGAAGGTATTATAAACTAACGGAAAAAGGAAGAGTACAGCTTAGCATGTACTCACAGGAATGGAAGAAGTATTCGAAAAAGATAAGTCTGATTTTTGAGGGGGTGGCGTAGGTGAACCGCACAGAATTTCTTGGCAGATTAGAGGAATTGCTTTCTGATATTGAACCAGAAGAAAGAGAGGAAGCACTTGCATTCTATACCGATTATTTTGAAGATGCAGGTAAAGAGAAAGAAGACGATGTGATTAGTAAGCTTATAAGTCCTGAAAGGGTGGCAGCAAGCATTAAGAAGGATTTGGCACAAAACGGGGCTAGTGGCGAATTTACCGAAAAAGGATTTAAGGAAGCTGCATCATCGGAGAATGCCTATCAGGTAATAAAGCCGAATGAAGTAGGAAGCCATAATACAGAGGAATACGTGGATGTAGAATTTCGGGATGTAAAAGAGGAAGAGACAAAGAAAGAGCAAGGAAAATACGATTCACAAAATTCTGGTTTTGCACAGGGACAGGGTAGCAATACAGCCAATGCAGGGAATGAAAACTTTAAATCTTCAGAAGAAGACTTAGGATATCGGATTGGGCCAGATGGACGAAAATATTATGAGAATATTGGACGGAATCCAAATAGGTATCGCAGACAGGATGAAAGACGTGAAGGAGAAAGACGTTATGAACAGCCAGTTTATAAAAAAAGAAGTGCGGGAGAGGTTATCCTGTTAGTCCTGTTTATTGTATTTATTGGCATTCCAATTGGAATCCCATGTCTAGCAGTTGTTTTTAGTTTGTTTGTAGCAGCAGGCGCTACCGCATTTGGTCTTTTAGTAGGATTTGGTGCGGCTGGGATCGGATGCGTGATTGCTGGATTTGCAGTAGCTGTGGTTGGTTTAGGTAAGTTGTTTGTTCTTCCGGGAGTGGGCGCGTTGTTTGTTGGCGGCGGATTGATCTGCCTTGGATTGGGTCTTTTATTTATGGTATTGACAGGGTTATGTGCAAAGGCTATTCCGGCATTATGTCGAGGATTTGTGGCTGTGTGCAGAACACCATTCAGACGTAGGAGCGTGATGGCATGAAATGGTTAAGAAGAGTAGCAGGGATTGCAGCTTCCTGCATTGGTATTGGAATGATTATCGTGATTGTGGCATATGCAGTGGGAGGTCCAAGGGTACTTAAGGCATCTGCAGATAATCATTATTCTATGGAAGAAGAGATTACAGAGGAAGTAAACTCCCTTGACATCTCAGTGGCAGCAGGAAAGGTAAAGGTAGTGGAAGGCGATGGCTTTTATGTCTCAGTGAGCCAAATGGAGGAAGACGGCTTTATCAGTGAAGTAAGAAATGGCACGTTGTATGTATATAATACCGATGCAGATAAGTATTTGGCAGATTTCTTCGGCTTTAAGGTTCCGATTATGTACGGAGTGGCTGGAATCGGTTATAATGAAGATGTAATGCCCGAAGTGATTGTTACAGTACCAGTTGGAGTTGAACTTGAGAACTTTAAGCTAGATGTTGCAGCAGGTGGTGTGAATATTAGAGATGTGCAGGTAAAATATGCAGACTTTAGTATATCGAATGGATCCCTAAGAGGGGATGGTATTATAGTAAGCGAGCAAGCGAATGTTGAGCTCGGAGCCGGTGAGGTAAGGATTACGGACTTTATTGGTGAGGAGACAAATCTCTCTTCTGGAATGGGCAGCATGTATATAGAAGGTGTGATAAATGGCAATACGTATGCAGATGCTGGCATTGGTCAGATTTATCTGAACCTTGATGGGGAAGAGACAGATTATAATTTCAATGCGGACTGTGGAATCGGGGCAGTTACGATTAACAACAGATCGTATGGCGGTCTTGGACGCAGTTACTATAAGAGAAACGGGGATGGTCCGTATTTTGAACTGGAATGCGGAATTGGCCAGGTTAAGGTGTCAATCCGATAAGAATGGTAACAGGAAATTTCATTTTTAAATAGAGAAAGGAAGGATTGTTATGCAAAAAAAATTGTACAAATCTCATGTGGACAGAAAGATCTGTGGCGTATGCGGAGGTATCGCTGAATACATTAATATCGACCCAACTGTGGTTCGCTTACTTTGGGTTCTTTTCGCCTTCACAGGCGCTGGCGTTCTCGCCTACATCGTGGCAGCACTTGTGATGCCAGATTAAAGGAGCTGGAGGGGCTATATATTTTCCGGTGTTCGTCACAAGCTCGGACAAAAGGGGAGGAATTCCTTGAGTATCAGACAGGAAAGCACTGTCTGCTATTCAAGGAATTCCTCCCCTTTTGTTCGCCTTGATGCCGTACACCCGGAAAAATATAGCCCCGCCAGAGGGCAGGATGGAAGAGGGGAGGAAGCGAGCTTCTAAAAAGCTTCTAAAAAAGCGAGATGGGCGTGTATTGAAATGGGATGGGGATACTTAGATGAAAAAATGGGGAAGAATATTGGGTAAGAGACATTTACAAGGAAAGACTATTGTGGTAAAGTATGTTTTATGTAGAAAAACAGAAGATTTTTTTGGAGGGATTTATGAAGAAAGTAATTGATCAGATTACCGAGATTTTGACAAGTGCATTCGTTGAATGTGGCTATGATGATAAATTTGGTATGGTTACCGTTTCTAATCGTCCTGACTTGTGTCAGTATCAGTGTAATGGAGCATTAGCAGCAGCAAAGCAGTATAAGAAGGCTCCTATCATGATTGCAAATGAGGTACTGGAAAAATGTAAGGATCATGAGATGTTTGCTGAGATTACAGCGATTATGCCAGGCTTTATTAATATTATTGTGAAACCAGAATTTTTAGTGGATTATTTATCAAAGATGGCGGAAGATGAGCGTTATGGATGTGATCTTCCAGAAAATCCTCTTACAATCGTGGTGGATTACGGTGGACCGAATGTTGCAAAACCTCTTCATGTTGGACATCTTCGTCCAGCGATTATCGGTGAAAGCGTGAAACGTATTGCTCGTTTTGCAGGTCATAACGTGATCGGTGATGCTCATCTTGGTGACTGGGGTCTTCAGATGGGACTTATTATTACAGAGTTAAAGAAGAGACAGCCAGAACTTTGCTATTTTGATGAGAACTTTGAGGGAGAATATCCTACAGAGGCTCCATTTACAATTGCGGAACTGGAAGAGATTTATCCTTATGCGAATGCGTACAGCAAGGAACATCCGGAATATAAGGAAGAAGCTAGACAGGCAACTGTTATTTTACAGTCCGGTAAGAATAAGGGATATACTGCTCTTTGGAATCATATCTTAAATGTTTCTGTGACTGACCTTAAGAAGAACTATGATAACTTAAATGTTCACTTCGACTTATGGAAGAAGGAAAGTGATGCACAGCCTTACGTACCAGCTATGGTAGAGGATATGAAGAAGAACGGCTACGCTAGAATCAGTGAAGGTGCGTTAGTTGTTGACGTTAAGGAAGAAACTGATACAAAGGAAATGCCTCCTTGTATGATCTTAAAGTCAGACGGCGGTACTCTTTATAATACAACTGACCTTGCAACTTTAATTGAACGTATGAAGTTATTTAATCCAGACTCTATTATCTATGTTGTAGATAAACGTCAGGAATTATATTTTGAAACTGTATTCCGTTGTGCAAGAAAGACGAAAATTGTTCCAGATACAACAAAGCTTACTTTCTTAGGCTTTGGTACGATGAACGGAAAAGACGGAAAGCCATTTAAGACAAGAGATGGCGGTGTTATGCGTCTTGAAAATCTGATTTCCAGCATCAACGAAGAAGTTTATAAGAAGATCATGTCCAACCGTGAAATGGATGAAAGCGAAGCTAGAAGCATCGCAAAGACTGTTGGTCTTGCAGCATTAAAGTATGGTGATTTATCCAACCAGGCTGCAAAGGATTATGTATTCGATGTTGACCGCTTCACTTCCTTTGAAGGAGATACCGGCCCATATATTCTTTACACAATGGTACGTATTAAATCCATCCTTGCAAAGTATAAGGAAGTAACCGGTAAGGATGTAGCTTCTGAAGTGAAGATCTCTATGGGTGAAGCAAGAGAACGCAGTAAATCCGAAGTGGATCTGATGTTAGTGGCAGCGAAGTTCAATGATATGATTGATATGGCAGCGAAGGAAAATGCGCCTCATAAGGTATGCGCATATATCTACGATTTAGCCAACGCATTCAATGGCTTCTACCATGAAAATAAAATCATTGCAGAAGAAGATAAGACAAAACAGGCAGAATGGATCGCGTTAATCGTTCTTGTTCTAAGACTGTTAGAATGCTGTATCGATCTTCTTGCATTCGAAGCACCAGACAGAATGTAATATAAAAGAAAGAACGCCCCCATTTTTTGCTTATCAGGCAGAGTGATTCTGCCTGATGCTAAAGATGGGGCTTTTTTTGATTTCTTACTTAAAGGATTTGTAATATTATACAGACGGCAGTAATTCTTAAAAAAGCAATAGTCATTTCCTAAAAAAGTGATTTTCTAAAAGTAATAGTAAGTTCCTAAAAACGATAACAGTTTTCCTGATAAAAGGGAAAATTAGAATAAGCGGATATGAAGGAGTGTACATATGTATAAGTTGATTTCAAAACTGGTGATTTATCGAAATATTGAAAAGGACAGTATCTTAGTTTCTTTAGCAGAGATTATAAAGCAGCATGAAAAGAAGATGACAGGGAAAGAGGAGACGATTTCCCTGATTTATGAGCAGATCCATAAGTTATTGGATGTAGCGACGAAATATGGGTTTAATGAAAATCTCTGGCAGAATTATCTGGCATTTTTAATTGCATCCACAGAGACTCCGTTCTCTATGACATGCGAAAAGGAAGGAATGCGACAGGGATCGGTGAATGAATTCGCAAAAGGAGACTTTGCTATCTTTAAACAGCTGTTTGATTATGATTTCACACCTCTTGAAGAGGAACTGGGCATTGACTGTTTTCGGGTGGTTACACATTATCAGGCAATTGAAAAGAGCGGGAAACGATATAATAAAAGTGTCAGTGAGCGAGTAAGGAAGTTAAGTGCCGAGATTAATGAGGCTAAAGAGGAAGAAGAGATTCTTCATATTGTGACAGATTTTTATGCGAAATACGGAGTTGGAAAGCTAGGTCTTAATAAGGCATTTCGTGTGAAGAAGGAAAATGGACAAGCGATTCTTGAACCAATCACAAATACAGAGGATGTACTTCTTGGTGATTTAGTTGGATATGAGATTCAGAAACAGAAGCTTGTGGATAATACAAAGGCTTTTGTAGAAGGCAAGAAGGCAAATAATGTACTTTTATTTGGAGATTCCGGAACCGGTAAGTCGACGAGTGTGAAGGCAATTTTAAATGAGTACTATCCACAGGGGCTTCGTATGATTGAAATCTATAAGCATCAGTTTGAAGATTTATCGGAAATCATCTCTCAGGTTAAGAATCGTAATTATAAGTTTATTATTTATATGGATGATTTGTCTTTTGAAGAGTTTGAAATTGAATATAAATATCTAAAGGCAGTTATTGAGGGCGGACTGGAGACAAGACCGGATAATGTGCTGATTTATGCTACTTCAAACCGAAGACATTTAATCCGGGAAACATGGTCTGACCGAAGTGATATGTCAAAGGATGAACTGCACCGTTCGGATACAATGCAGGAAAAATTATCTCTTGTGGCCAGATTTGGTATTTCCATTAATTATTCAGCACCAACCCAGAAAGAATACTTTGAAATCGTTAAGACACTTGCTAAGAAATATGAGAATTTTGGTTTGACAGAAGAAGCACTGTTACAGAAAGCAAATGCCTGGGAATTAAGTCACGGCGGTTTGTCCGGAAGAACGGCATCCCAGTTTATTGTATATATGGCGGGTGCTGCGAAAGAATCTTAGAAATTTTAATAAATCTTAAAAAAACATTCATATTGAAAAGAAAAACGCAAATAATGATAGAGAAATAGAAAAAGAGATACAGAATAATAAAAATTATAGTAGAAAAAACAAGAAAAACATCAAGAAATGTGATGCATTTCTGAGAAATATTTTGACATAATGTAGTGGCACTGTTAGAATGTAGTAAAAAAGTAGGTAAGACCTTTAGGTTTTTTGATAGAGGGAAAGTGAGGAAAGACATGAAACGTGACAGTTATAGAGCGTATAGGGACAAGATGAAACGCTTAATAATCGGCATTATTTTTTCTGGAGCGTTATTTTTACAGGGAATGACAGTATCAGCGCAGGAGACCAGTCAGAATGTGACGCCAGTGGTAGGTCAGAATGCAAAGCAGAATATAGATCAGAATGCGGAACAGAATGTTGAGAACGGTACAGAGCAGGATGTGAATCAGGAAGCAGGGCAGGAAAGTGCAGAAATGCCAGAAGACGCTATTTATTATGAAGGCGTTGTTCGTTCAGACGTTAATGTAAGAGAGAATGCGGGCCCTAATTATGATAATGTAATACATAATGGAAAGAAAGTTGCATTATCAAAGGGACAGGAAGTCATTATTCTTTCAGAGAAGACAGTAGGATCTACAACATGGTATGAAATCCGTTTCACAATAGACGGGGATGAAGTAACTGGTTTCTCATCTGGTAATTTTATTGAAAAGACAGGAGGCGTGATCATACTGACTCCATTGCCAACCCCAATCC
>CALZIE010000046.1 GCA_945787565.1 uncultured Lachnospiraceae bacterium | reverse complement strand
TGCAAGCGCTGCCATTCTTTCCTTAATTAAGCCGTACTTAAACACACTATCTAGATTCTCATTCTGGATTGTCTTATTGAACTCATGCTGACAGCAAGGTACGGATAAAATAACTTTTGCACCCCAGCGGTATGCTTTTGCCATCGCATAGTCTGTTGCCGTATCACAAGCATGTAACGTAACTACCATATCCACATGATTCGTTCCTTCATACGATGCGATATCGCCCTGTAAAAAGCGCATATCCTCATATCCATAACGATCCTTTAAGTCATTGCATGTACGAATTACGTCTTCCTTTAAGTCTAACCCAGTAATCGATACGTTATAACCTTTTAGCTCTTTTAAATAATAGTACATAGCAAATGTCAGATAAGACTTTCCACATCCAAAGTCAATGATGGATACGGTTTTGTCCTTTTCAAAACTTGGAAGGATATCTTCGATAAATTCTAAGAAACGATTAATCTGCTTAAATTTATCATACTTCGCATGAACGATTTTTCCTTCAATCGACATAATACCTAAGTCTACTAAAAATGGAACCGGCGTTCCTTCTTCAATAATATAGCGCTTCTTACGGTTATGATCCTTAATTGTCACCTGCTGCATTGGCTGCCAGGATGGTGCATTTTCATTTGCGTTTTGTTCTAATTTAGCCTTTTTTTCCTTAACCGTTACTTTTCCCTTTTTACTGATCATAATATTGACCTGTCCATAAGCCGAACGGATCTCTACCTGCTTAAACAGTCCTTCAAACCATTCCGGAAGCTTTTCAAGCAACTCTTCTTTCTCAAAGTTATCGTGAAGTACCTTCTGACCGCAGTAACTAGTGGCCTGGTACTTAATCTTCTGCTTTAAAATAACAGGCCTTATCTTTACCTTGCTGATTTGATTCGGATCCGCAGAATTACTGATAATAACCTGTTCTAATTTTTCGTTTATATATTGTTCAAATATTGTATTAATTTTCTGTTCCATTTTCATAATCTTTCTACTTTATATTTCATTACATCTCATTATTTTACTCCACATTTAGGTAAACTTCAATTAAGAATTCCTTAAAATAATATTTTCACACAGTCCGCGCTGATGCATATATTTATTATGAATAGCAAAACGAGGGAAACTATGGATTATTCGAATTATATGCTGCCTTATCCCGGCAAAAATCCGGTATGCAAGGGACACTTAAAATATGCTAACCATGCTGACTATAGAGCACATCGGACACCTGCTTTTTTGCAAAGCTCCAATTCTGTCTATGTCACAAGTATTGCTGATAACCGCAATAATATACCATCTGTTAACGATTCCTCTACTAACGCGCCATATTATGCGGTCCGTTATCCTTCTGATATACCAAATACTTATATGATGAGTAAGAGAAGAAATAGTATAAAAACCTATGAAATGAACTCCTTAAATACCGTAAGCGGTATGTCTGACATGGACTCAGCCAGCTATCCGACCGTTCCTGCCAGCGCAGATTTATGGAGCGATCATGACATGGATATGAGCTATTTCATAAGCGTATATCCAAAAGAAATGAGACAGCTGATGCTTGCCATTGAAAAAGAACTCGATCAGTATGATTCCGAAGACAGCTTTCTGTACGATGAGTACCCAGATCAGACAACACTTTATCAGATTGCGACAACCATCTACAATAAACTAAAAGATGAGATGAACGAGATTAAATTAGATACCGTAGAAACTATGCAGCTTGAGAAAAACGAACTTCCTTACCCAGTATTTGTACGAGACTGGTTCTTTAATACGATTGTCATCCTCATGTACAATGATATCCTCTCCCGCCGTCGTAATCGTGCGATGAGATACTTTGTATAGGATAAAAATAAATAAGCTTGCAAGGTAATTCCTTTGTTAGTGAGTTATAGACAAATAAGACAGCCACATAAAAATGGCTGTCTTATTTGTCTATGCCTGCTGTTTAGTTGGCAGATAGCAGGATACTTTCGTCACGGCATCATCGGATTCCACGGAAATATCCCCGCCGTGGGAATAGATGATTTTTTTTACAATGGACAAACCTAATCCGGTTCCGGTATCCTTCGTCGTGAAATACGGTTCAAAAAGCTTCTTCATAATCTCCTTATTAATGGAATAGCCATTATCGGATACCTGAAGCAAAAGGGAAGGCGATTTCTTTAGCTTCTCTTTATCTAATGATAAAGATACTGTGATTTCATCATTCCGGCTGCATGCCTCCATTGCATTCTTAATCAGATTGATTAACGCCTGCTTCATCCGGATCTCATCAAACTCATAATCCATGACATATGTCTTTACTTCAGGAGAAATGAAAACGGTAAGGTGGATTCCCCTCTGCTCACATTGCGGCCTAAAGCTTTCTGCCGTATTCTCAATCAAGGTTATGATATCACCGGACCTCTTCGTGACATTCAGAATATTATTATAAGCGGAATACTGCTTTAGCATCTCATTTGTCGTATTTAGATCCTCTCTAACCTGATCCCACATCGGGAAGTCTTTGACTTCTGGATGACGGCTCTCAATGATCTGCAGATAACTTTTCACTAATGTGATCATATTCCTTATCTCATGAGACATATTCGAGATTGCAAGCTGATTATCCTCCTGAATCTGACTGATGGCGGCAGCAAATTCCTCATTCTGTTTCGAAAGACGTTCTATCCTCTTTTTGTCCTCCTCTTTCATTTTCAATCCCCCTTTATTCCATTCTTTCTTAGGTTCTGATTATTTTTACTTTTCATCGTGGTTTCTTTATCCCACACTCTTATACAAATTTTAACAAATATCCTCACCACTTACAAGCCATTTGCTAAAAAATTACTTTTCATTCAAACTCTGGTGTACTATAATAAAAAGAAGTGGCGTGCTTGTGTTAATCAGAGGCTCGCCCTATGTTCTAGGAGGTATTACTATGACTGATTCAAACTGTATTTTTTGTAAAATCGCAAATGGCGACATTCCGTCTGCCACAATTTATGAAGATGACTTATTCCGTGTCATCTTAGATATTTCTCCAGCTGCAAAAGGGCATGCTCTGATTCTTCCGAAGAATCACTGCCATGACTTAACCGATATCGAAGAAGAAACTGCCACAAAAGCCCTTCTCATTGCTTCCAAAGTAGAAAAAGCAATGAAAAAGGTTCTCTTATGTGATGGAATCAATCTGCTTCAGAATACTGGTGCAGCTGCCGGACAGAGCGTGTTCCATCTTCATTTTCACTTAATTCCTCGCTATGAAAATGATTCCGTGATAATACCATGGACCACACTTTCCTACGCAGACGGGGAAGCAAACGAATTAGCTGCTAAACTAAAAGCAGCTCTTTAAATCTGCCATATGCAAAGCGATGGTGCTGCATATAAGCGGGCTTTTTAGCCCCTTATTGCAGCACTTTTGCATAGGAATCGACTTCTCCTAACCAAAAGGAGTCGTCTGCCTCCAATTTATAAAGATTGTTTAGAAAGGAAAATTATTATGAAAGTAAGTTCCAGTACATTTTTAAGCCAGAAAAAACCGCTATTAAAAAAACTGCTAGACTGTCTTTGTGAAGAATACCGCTATGCTTCGATTTTAGCAGCGGATACCTCTTCCAAAATATTTCAGGTGTCTAAACGTGGTACTGCAGTTGCAGAAGATGCTCTTCTTAGCACAAGAGGATATGTCATTAAAGTATATGATGGGAAAGGATATGCCGAATACAGCTTTAATCATTTAGAGGAAACGGATTTAGATAACATCTTAATAAAAATTAGAAAAAGTCTTATCCCGCTTTCTTCCGCCCTTCCAGACTGTATCGTGGAGAGCCGTTATAATTCCATTCCAGATGAACCAATGACACTTCTAAAAAGCACCGAGTATGAGGAAGATCCTGTTTCTTACGGTGATCAGGCCATCGTAGAGAAACTAACAAGTATTAGCGAAAAAGGTCGTGCTTATGACGAAAGAATCGTAGACTGCAGCGCTTCCATCAATTATAAGTATATTCATAAGCTGTTCCTATCAAAGAATAAGGATTTAGAACAGAACATTCTTTGGACATGCGGCAGCATTGTAGCTCTTGCCTCCAAAGGAGAAGAAATCAAAGACTATTATAAGAGTTTCAGCTGTCTTGGCGGCACCGAGCTTTTAGATCAGATGACCGACTGTGCAAATCTTTGCTGCAAGAACGCAATTGAATTATTAGACTCTTCTCCAATCACACCAGGTCTTTATGATTGTGTCTGCACTCCTGAAGTTACCGGTATGATTGTTCATGAAGCGTTCGGACATGGAGTTGAGATGGATATGTTCGTAAAGGACCGTGCCCTTGCAAAACAGTATATCGGGGAATATGTTGCAAGCCCTCTTGTCACTATGCATGATGGCGCAAGCGCTGCCAAGGAGGCTGCTACGTTCTTCTTTGATGATGAAGGCACACTTGCCCATGATACGGTCATTATTGAAAAAGGAATTCTAAAGCAGGGAATCAGCGATGCACAAAGCGCAATGCATTTAAATACACTTCCTACCGGAAATGGACGAAGAGAAAGCTTTGAGAGAAAAACCTATACCCGTATGACCAATACATACTTTGAAGGCGGCAAGGATACGGTGGAAGACATGATTGCTTCTATCTCCTATGGCTTCCTTCTTGATAATCCAAGCAGCGGCATGGAAGATCCAAAAAACTGGGGTATCCAGTGCATGGTAAACATCGCCAGAGAGATTAAGGACGGAAAGCTTACTGGCAAGATCTTCTCTCCTATTGTCTTAACCGGCTATGTACCTGACTTATTAAAATCCATTTCCATGATGAGTGATACCATTGAACTTGGAGGCGGTGGATTCTGCGGAAAAGGGTATAAAGAATGGGTGAAAGTGTCCGATGGCGGCCCATATATGAAAGCAAAAATCCGTCTTGGATAAAAACTGCCCTTATCTACATGTTTATTTCACTAATTTTGTTATAGAAAGGAAAGGTTCTTTCATGTTACAGACTATATTAGAACAATTAAAGCAAAATCAGATTGATACGTATCTGATTCAGGAAAATAAAATAGAGACTGCGGAATTATTCTTTATCCGTAAGAAATTAGATATGCGCCGTGAAAAAGAGGTAACCGATTATTCCGTCACTGTCTACCATGACTTTTCAAAAGATGATATAAAAATGCGAGGATCTGCGAATGTGACCATTCCAGCCGGAATGACTGCCATAGAGATCCATGATAAATTAAAGAGCGCTTATTATGCTGCTTCTTTTGTATGTAATCCATTTTATGAGCTTGTAGAAGGCAAAACCGAAGATGCCATTCTTCCTGACTCTGCTCTTTCTAAAAAAACACTAGAAGAAAGTGCGGCTGTCATGACAGAAGCATTGTTCTATCATGATACAAACGAAGATACTTTTTTAAACTCAGCTGAGCTTTTCTTAAGCAAAAAAGATACAAGAATCCTAAATTCCCGCGGAATTGACGTAAGCTTTACAACGTATGAAGCCAAAGGCGAATTTGTAGCCCAATGCATCACCCCTGCGGATGTGGAAACCTACAAAAGCTTCTCCTATGATGAGTTAAATACCGAAGCTTTAAAAGAAAAGGTAAAAGAAGCACTTACCATGACAAAAGCAAGAGCCGAAGCGAACACTGCACCTGCTGCAGGCAGCTACTCCGTCATCTTAAGTGACTCTTATGTCAAAACATTCTTTAGCTATTATGTAGACCGTTCCAACGCTTCCATGATCTATCCGAAGTATTCTTCCTATACCGTTGGTGCAAACGTACAAGGGGAAGATATCAAAGGCGAAAAACTTAACATCACGCTAAGACCAATGGCTCCATATAGCCAGGAAGGCATTCCAATGAAAGAGCGCCCTCTGCTTTCTGACGGTGTATTACAGACCATCCATGGCGACAGCCGGTTTTGCTATTATCTTAACGAACAGCCAACCGGAAGCTACCGTGCCATTTCTGTAGAAACCGGCTCCATGCCGTTTTCCGAAATGAAGTCCAAGCCTTATCTGCATATCGTGAACTTCTCCGATTTCCAGATGGATTCCTTTACGGGACACTTTGGCGGAGAAATCCGTCTTGCTTTCCTATATGACGGTAATACTGTGACTCCGGTAACGGGTGGCTCCATCAACGGCAGCATTTTAGACTGTCAGAGGAATATGATTTTCTCTAAAGAAGAGCAAGTGGAAAAGGACTTTAAAGGCCCTCATGCCATCCTTCTTTCAGATGTTTTAGTAGCAGGAATCTAACAGGATTTTATAAAAAAAGCCGTTTTTCTTATTTTGTAACTAGATGCTATTTGCTTGGTTACAAAAGAAAAAACGGCTTTTCTTATCTTTATTTTAATCTTCGTACTTATCTTTGTACTTCTTTTATTAAGTTCGCGATTGTTTCTGTCGCATCATTCTGGCTTGCATTCTCCATTGCATGGATGTAAGAGCCACGCTTTTCATAAACAGCCTCCACAGCCTCTAAAAGCGTTTCATTGGTCAGGTTTTCTTCCTTAATCACATAACTGAATCCCTGATGCTCAAATGATTCCGCGTTTAAGATCTGATCTCCTCTGCTTGCGTTTGCAGAAAGCGGAATTAAGATATTTGGCTTCTTTAATGCTAACAATTCACAGATTGCATTCGCACCTGCTCTGGAGATTACGATATCCGCTGCTGCGAATAAATCACTTAACTCCTTGCTGATGTATTCAAACTGTACATAGTTATCCATACCAATATAATTCTTATCCGTCTTTCCTTTGCCACACAGATGAATTACCTGGAAATTCTTAATCAGCGTAGGAAGAAGATTTCTTACTGCTTCATTTACCTTAACTGCGCCAGTGCTTCCACCGACTACTAATAAAACTGGCATATTTGCTGAAAATCCACAGAATTCCAAACCTTTGATACGGTTTCCTGCAAATAACTCCTTGCGGATTGGGGTTCCCGTCACTACTGCTTTATCCTTTGGCAGATAGTTTAGCGCTTCTGGGAAATTCGCACATACCTTTGTAGCAGATGGCAGACAAATCTTATTCGCTAAGCCAGGTGTCATATCCGATTCATGAATGATCACTGGAATCTTTCTTTTATGTGCTGCTAATACAACAGGTACTGCCACAAATCCTCCCTTTGAAAATACAATGTCGGGATTCAGCTTCTTCATCAGCTTCTTTGCTTCCTGATACCCTTTTACTACTTTAAATGGATCCGTAAAATTCTTAATATCAAAGTATCTTCTTAACTTTCCTGATGAGATTCCGTAATACGGAATGCCAATCTTTGTAATCAGCTCTTTTTCGATACCTTCGTATGAACCAATGTAATGGATATCATATCCGTCTTGCTTAAGCCTTGCTATTAATGCAATATTTGGCGTAACATGACCGGCTGTCCCTCCACCAGTAAACACAATTCGTTTCATAAAAAATCCTCTTTTCTATTCTCCTGACTCGGATTAACCTTACAGTAAACCTCTCAATGCATGCGCTAACTGATCTGGACATGATGTCTTTTTCGCTCCGCATGTAACACCTTCTAAGCGTTCTATCACTTCTTTTACTTCCATTCCCTGTACTAATCGGGAAATTCCGCTTGTATTGCCATTACAGCCGCCTACGAACTGAACAGACTTAATGACTTTCTTTCCATTCTTCTCTTCGATTTCAAAGTTAATTTCGCGCGCGCATACTCCTGTTGTCTTATAATTCATAAAACTTCTCCTCCTTGGCCCGTAACCTTAAATCACTGCATTTATCCTTCCTATTGTATACTAATTTGCCTCTAAATGCAATCTATTCCGTATTTATCCATGGTTTCCTTTCCATTCGCTAATTATAGTGACAAGCCATTCTTTCTTGGTTATAATAAGAATATCTGAACAGGATACAAAAATGGAAGTGAGGATTTTTTATGATAGGCATTATTGGCGCTATGGAAGAAGAAGTAAACCAGTTAAAAAAAGAAATGACGGATGTTCGCATGATTAAGAAAGCGAATATGGAATTCCATCATGGATTCTTAGGCGAGAAAGAACTTGTTATCGTGCGTTCCGGTATTGGAAAAGTAAATGCTGCAATCTGTACTCAGATTTTAGCGGATGAATTCCATGTATCCAAGGTAATCAACACCGGTATTGCCGGCTCCCTTGACGCTGCAATCGATATCGGTGACATCGTGCTCTCTACTGATGCTCTTCAGCATGACGTGGATGCGGTGGCATTTGGATATGACCTTGGTGTGATTCCTCGTATGGAAACATCTACTTTTAAAGCAGACGAAACACTGGTTTCTCTTGCAAAATCCGTGTGTGAAGAAGTAAATACCGACATTTCTGTGTTTACTGGACGTGTTGTCAGTGGCGATCAGTTCATTGCTGATAAAGCAAAGAAGGAGTTTCTGACTACAAACTTTGGCGCTATGTGCACCGAAATGGAAGGTGCTGCGATTGCACAGGCTGCTTACCTAAACAATATTCCATTCTTAATCGTAAGAGCGATTTCTGACAAAGCGGATAACTCTGCTGAGATGGATTATCCAACCTTTGAAGCGAAAGCAATCGAACATACCGTAAAACTTATGAAATCATTAGTGGCGCGCATCTAAGGTTAATCCTTAACTGCGAGTCTGCATCCAAAGGGAGGAAGCGAAAGCTTCCTCATTTGCTAACATTCCCTTATCTATTCTTACCGAAAGGAGTGATTTTAACATGGAAGGAAATGAAAGAAGAGAAAAATTAATAGAGCTTTTAAATTCTACAAAAGACCCAATCTCCGGAAGTGAGCTTGCAAAAAGACTTGGCGTCAGCAGACAGGTCATTGTCCAGGATATCGCCCTGTTGCGTGCCATAAATAAGAATATCCTATCTACCACCAAAGGATATATCTTATATGTACAGGAAAAACAAAAAGCACGCCGCTGCTTTTCCGTACGCCATACAACAGATCAGATTGAAGACGAACTCTGCACAATTGTGGATTATGGCGGAAAAGTATTAGATGTCATTGTCAGTCATCCCGTCTATGGAAGCATTACCACCGATCTGATTATGGAGACAAGAAAAGATGTATATGACTTTGTTAAAAAAGTTGATTCCAATAAGACGGTTCCTCTCAAAAAATTAACCGATGATTATCATTTTCATACCGTGGAAGCCGATAATGAACAGATTTTAGACATCATTGAAGAGCAACTTCGTAAAAAACATTATTTGGTGGATTAATACAATTGACTTTTTTATCCTATTATGTTACTGTTAGGTGACAAGACAGCTGTGTTACACATGTA
The DNA here is from genome assembly GCA_945787565.1 of uncultured Lachnospiraceae bacterium. Classification (GTDB taxonomy): domain Bacteria; phylum Bacillota; class Clostridia; order Lachnospirales; family Lachnospiraceae; genus Lachnoclostridium. The sequence goes on along the minus strand of CALZIE010000046.1, from coordinate 4,416 downwards.
TACACTGTGCAATCTGCAATGATCCCATTCTGGTGAGACATCTATTGTAGATTACTGTTTTACACTAACATTCTATCATAACGGGCACCTTTAGCCTGGGGAGGTATTATGAAAAAAGTCAAACAATTACTGAACCGTATCTTTATTGACGGATTAAGCGGCATGGCGCTTGGCCTGTTTGCAACTCTAATCATGGGAACCATCATTTCACAGATCGGACAGACCTTAATTGGAGGTTCTCTCGGAAACAAGATTTATCTGATCGGCAAGGCCGCATCCGCACTTACCGGAGCAGGAATCGGATGTGGGGTTGCGTACAAATTCAAAGAAAGCCCACTTGTTGTATTATCTGCTTCCGTTGCCGGCATGGTTGGGGGCTTTGCATCAAAGATCTTAGCCGGTTCTTTTCTTAGCGATACCGGTGCTGTTGTTCTTGCAGGTCCTGGAGAACCGCTTGGCGCCTTTATCGCAGCTTACATAGCCATTGAGATTGGCCATCTTGTATCTGGCAAGACAAAAATTGATATCCTATTCACACCATTCGTCTCCATTATGTGCGGTTCTACAGTCGGACTCTTAGTCGGTCCTTACATATCATCCTTTATGGCCGGAATCGGCAATATCATCAACTGGGGAACCGAACGCCGTCCATTCTTAATGGGCATCATCGTAGCGGTTGTCATGGGTATGGTGCTAACTCTTCCAATCAGTTCAGCCGCTCTTGGCGTCGTTCTTGGTTTAAATGGCCTTGCAGCCGGTGCTGCCACAGTCGGATGCTGTGCGAACATGATTGGCTTTGCTGTTGCAAGCTATCGCGAGAACAAAGCAGGGGGCTTACTCGCCCAGGGACTTGGCACAAGCATGTTACAGGTTCCAAACATCATCAAAAAGCCGATTATCTGGCTTCCGGCTATTTTAACCAGCGCCATTTTGGGACCAATATCCACAATGCTCTTTAAGATGACAAACAATGCAACTGGTTCTGGCATGGGAACTGCCGGATTAGTAGGTCAGATCATGGCATACCAGGATATGCAGCCTTCTCTTGGCACAGGAATGGCCCTATTCCAGATCATCCTAATGCATTTCGTGCTTCCTGCCATCTTAGCTTTCTTAATCTCTGAATTTATGCGTAAGAAAGGCTTTATTAAAGACGGAGACATGAAACTTGACCTTTAAGACTATATAAAAAAGTAAAAGAAGAGCCGCCCTCTATAACGCTTCCCGTCGCCGAGACAAAAAGAGTTTTGAGGGCGGCTTTTCTTTTACTTTTCATCCGCTCCTTATAAGGAAAGAGAGTCGATTACCTCGCCTGAAAGCGATTTAAGAGTGACTGTTCCATTTTCATAAATCATATAGCTGTTCGTATTACCTGCCTTTGGAATAGAAACAGATCCTGGATTTAAGTACGTGTAATCCTCTGTCTTCTTTAACGCCTGAATATGTGTGTGGCCATGTAATAAGATATCCCCCTTCTTTAAAGGTGGCAGGCTGTTCTCATTAAACTGGTGACCATGGGTCGCAAAGAAAGTATGGCCATCCAGATAAAGCATAATATAGTCTGCCATAACTGGGAACTCTAATACCATCTGGTCTACTTCTGCCTCACAGTTGCCGCGTACGCATAAAAGCTCTTCCTTCATGCCATTTAGAATCTGGATTACTTTCTTCGGCTCATATCCCTGTGGCAAATCGTTTCTTGGCCCATGATATAATAAATCGCCTAATAAAAGCAGCTTTTCGGCTCCTTCTGTTTGATATGCCTTTACTAGCTGCTCCATGTAATAAGCCGATCCATGAATATCCGATGCAATCATTAATCTCATCTTCTGTTCCTCCATCCATTTAAATTGATAATAAAAATCTACACTTCTTAGAATATATCCTGTTCTTTTTATTCCTCTTTTTTCATACTCTTATTCTACTAAAGTCCCCCTCTTACATCAAGGTTTATTTGCCCCTGCTTGCACTGCAATCTATAAAATTTTCCCATCCATAATTGCCCCTCTATTTAGATTGTGCTACAATGCCTGTAGGTTACGCCATTTCACTATATTTTACCAAGAAAGGATCACTGCCATGTTACCATTTCTATTGACCACAGCTATTATTCTTATATTGCTTCTTCTTATTCTCTTATTTCTTGTCGCTCCAAAAAAAAGCACCGAAGTAGAGCGCGCACCGTTCCTGCGTCAAAACATTGCACATCGGGGCCTCCATACAAAAGACAAGAAGATCCCCGAAAACTCTATTTCTGCCTTCCTAAATGCCGTACAAAATGGCTATGGCATCGAGCTTGACATACAGCTTACCAAAGATGATAAAATCGTTATCTTCCATGATGACACCTTAGACCGGGTATGCAACGTGCCAGGCACAATCAGTTCCTATACCTATGAAGAGCTCTGCGACTTTCGTCTTTTTGGCACCGATCAGAAGATTCCTCTTTTTACGGAGGCGCTCCGTGTCATTAATGGCGCCGTACCGCTTATCATTGAATTCAAGAATGGTCCAAAAAATAAGCTGTTATGTGAAAGATCCCTTCCGATTCTTCGAAGCTATCAGGGTGATTTCTGCATCGAAAGCTTCCAGCCTTATATCGTTGCCTGGTTTCGTAAAAATGCCCCTGATATCCTAAGAGGTCAGTTAAGTACAGGCATAAGAGAATTAAAGCAGCTTGGCTTTATTAAGGCATTCTGCCTTTCTAACGTCCTTACTAACGTCTATGCAAGACCTCATTTCATCGCCTATGAGAAAATAAAGAAACCACTGCCTGTCCGATTATCTGAACAAATGGGTGCTCTAAGAGCCGTCTGGACAATCCGTGATACGGATAAAAAAAATTATTATCAACTAAGAAATGACATCGTCATCTTCGAATACTATCGTCCAACCCCAAAATACTAAACTCACCAATCAGCAAAAACCCGGAATTTTATAAGGAGATGATACTCTGCTAATACGTATCGGCTCCTTATAAAATTCCGGGATTTTTTATTCTTGCCTCTCATCCTTATCAAGTACCTTCTACCAGTCTCCGCTTATAATTGGTGTTGCAAGATAAACCTTCGTCGTATCGGTGCTCTGATCATAAGACATTGCCACCTGTATATTAATCTTATTATGATCTACCGTAATGTACTCTGGAATGGATCCTGTATAAGCATAAATCGTATACAGATCATTCTCTCTGCTTTCAAACACAACCTTGCCTTCCAGATTTCCAATCATCTCATCGGCAATCTTATTCTTCTCATCCAAAGAAAGATCCCCCGCATAAGAACCACTAAACTGCAGTGTTGTATTCATACTCTTCTGTTTAATATCCAGTTCCTCTAACAGATTCTCTAATCTCTCCTGATATGCTAGGATATCCGAATCCATATCCTCAAAGATTGTAAGGCGGACAACAATATAATGCATTGCCTCCCTGCTCTCCTCCACCTGTGCGAATGCGTCCGTCACCGGATTATCAAGAAGACTGATCACCTTAATGGTCGTATTCGCCTTCTTCGCCTTCCGCACAAATGTCATCTCGATCCTGGATTCATTCGAAGTCACATCCACTTCCTCTTCCGTCTTAATCCCTAATCCCTTCGCAATATAAGAGATCAGATTCTTCTTCTCCGCTTCCGTAAGCGTATCCTTACCATAAGCGGCCGTAACCTCAAGTGTGCTCTCCACCAGTCCAGAATCCGTATTCACAAACGCCTGGGTAATCCCAGTCTCCCTTGCAAACACCTTTCTTACCAAAAACTGTGCTCCCACTGCCATCCATAAAACAGCCAGTATATATATTCCCCAAATAACCTTCTTATTTCGTATCAAATCTGTGAAATTCCCGATTCCCTTCCTCTTCGGCAGCATCGTTCTCTTCTCATATTCCATAACAAAACCTCCATTCCCTAAAATCATTCCCAGTAAATGGTGTTTTATACAGTCACTTTTCAATTACGCAATACCGAAATTCTCACGTCCAACACCCTCTATAGATCATTTCGCAATCCCCTAAAAACCCTTCAGATTCCCACCTAAAGTTCCTTATCAAATTCAGATTCAGACTTAGATACAGACTTAAATACACGTTGCTACTCCTCTCTTCGTCTCCTTCCTTACGTTCCTGCAAATCTACATCCGAAACTTACACAATCCACCGGTAAGCATACAGAATACTTTCGTACGAAGAAAAACCGGAAAAGAAGGCCGCTAAGAGATGAGGAAAGGCGAAATAGAAGACCGGAGAGCAAATAGCCGGCGGATTCGGGGCTGATATGATTTCCGGGATGTCCGGCTCATGACGAACAAAAGGCCCATTCGTCTTTGAATAGCAGACAGTGATTTCCTGTCTGATAGTCAAAGACGAATGGGCCTTTTGTCCGCTCATGCGTCCGAACATTCGGGAACCATATCAGCCCC
>CALZIE010000045.1 GCA_945787565.1 uncultured Lachnospiraceae bacterium | reverse complement strand
GACATCCGGGAAACATGACGCGTAAGGCCCCGCCCTCTCTTCGTGCGACAGCCTCACCTTTTTTTATTAAATCAAGTTACTTTGACTTAGATTATAAGATTATAAGTTTATTAGCCTTATAGAACGAATCGGAACAGCTGAAAGACAATAGAAGTGAAACGGTAGAGTGCTCTTTTAGCCGGTGAAAGAGTAAGCGGTTCTACATCACCATTGGTGCCATAAGAACCATCTTGATTGACCGGAAGGCTCTCTTGTTCCATTTTCATAAATTCAGTTTCCAGCAATTTTGCAAAGTCCTCTCCATGTACCACCATCATGACTTCCGTATCAAGATATGCACTTCGCATATCAAAGTTATAGGAGCCGATAATGGCTAAGTCGTCATCGATCAGTAGGGATTTGTTATGCATGGAGTGAATGCCTTGAAATTCATGAAAATCAGCTCCGATTGCAAGCACCTTATTTCGATTGAAGCGATAATCGGAGGAAGCCATGAAGTTATCACCTCCGGCAATCGAATTTAATAAAACATCAAATTTAGGGACGGAATTTGTAACCTCGGTCAAATCGCTGTACATATCGCTATTTAATACCATATAAGGTGTTTGTACATAAACTCGCTCGTCCGCATCTTTCATCAGTTCCATCAGCGTATACCATATATAAGGCTGTTTGGTCCAGATATGAGTTGGATTTGTGATTAATGTGATCTTATTGGTTGGAACCGTAACGGTATTATAATCGAATGCACCAAACAGGTCGGGACGTTCGATTAACATTGTTTGATATGTGTTTTTTAATTCTATTTCAGAAGCTTCCACCTTATCCTTTTTACCGGAGGATACAGAATCAAATACAGTTTTTGAGTATTTACAGTCCCAGACGGAATCAAAGTAGGAAATCACATCAGCAATCGAACTATTGTTGCTCTCTTTTGTTCCAGCTTTGGTATTGTATACAAAGATATCTCGGTCGTAACTTAGTACATTTGTGTTATAGTCGCCTAAAAAGTAGTTGGATGTATTTCTGCCTCCGAGAATCAATGAAGTATCATCAACAATCAGATATTTATCATGAAGACGACCATTCGCAGTCCATGGTTTTAGTAGGTTCAGCATATTATAATACCGAATTTCGATATTCGGGTGAGTACCTAAAACATAGTACATCGGATCATCTTTCATATCCATCCACCCAGAGAGGCCATCTACTAAAATCTGTACTTTAACACCACGATCGGCAGCGGCAAGCACCGTAGAGAAGATATCCTTGCAGCTTTGATCACGCTTTAAGGAAAAGGAAGATAGAATGATCCGTTCCTTTGCCTGATTTATCATCTGAATTCTTAGGTTTAGTGCATCCACACTATCATCAATGACAGCCGCTCGGTCAATGCCAATGCTGTCGTTGTAGAATTCATTGGTGGAAAACTGTTCTTTCCATTCTTCATCTACATCAGGAGAGCCGATAAATGGCACAAGTGCTCCAACAATTAAATATATCAAATAAACCAAAAGAATCCATTTCGTCCATTTCAAAAGTTTTCGAATCAATTCTAACCTCCACTTATGACCTAAATATAGCATTAATTATAGTGTAGCACTTTTTAAAATAAAAGAGTACTCTAAAAAAGAACACACATCCTGTAATGCGCATGAAGATAGGATGTGTGAGAGTCGATATAATTATGATGCGCAATGGATAATTATACAAATTCTGAAACATATTTCAATAAACAAACTATTAAGAAATTATAAAATACGTTTTTGGATTTTTTGCTTGGAGAGAAGAGAACGTATTCTTGAATGTCTGACTTATGGCAAATAAAAAACAGCGTATGATTCGTCTATCAGACAGAGGTTTCCTGTCTCATAGGCAAATCATGCGCTGCTTTTTATCCACTTATGCATCAAAACATTCGGAATATGCTTTTGTTTGTCTCAGTCCCGGCTGCCTCTTTTTTTCCCGCCGTTGCTTATCTCAGGGCTTATGAGGCACGAAAGAACCAATCGATTACTCTACGGTAACGGATTTTGCAAGGTTTCGTGGCTGGTCTACGTCGAGGCCGCGAAGGGATGCAGTGTGGTAGGCAATCATCTGTAAGAACACTGCGGCTGAGAATGGAGCAAAGATATCGTCTGTTCTTGGGATATCAATGCGGAAGTCACAAAGAGTAGGCTCGATTACGGCGTCTTTTGTAGTAACGCAGATTACGAAAGCACCTCTTGCACGTACTTCTTTTACGTTAGAAAGAGTTTTAGAAAGTACATGTGACTGTGTTGCAAGTGCGATAACTGGTGTTCCGTCTGTAATTAGGGAAAGAGTACCATGCTTTAATTCGCCTGCAGCATATGCTTCAGAGTGAATGTAAGTGATCTCTTTTAATTTGATGGAACCTTCCCAGGTAAGAGCATAGTCAAGACTTCTTCCAATAAAGAATAAGTTTTCTGCTTTTACAAGGTGGTGGCTGATTGCTTCGATGTCATTTTCTTTATGAAGCGCTTCCTCAATAGCTGGAATCACGCTCATAAGACCGTTCATATAGTCAGAACATTCTTTTGCTGTAATCTTATTTAAAACATAAGCAAAACGGAATGCAATCATATAGAAAGCGGAAAGCTGAGCGGTATAAGCCTTTGTGCTGGCAACTGCAATTTCTGGGCCGGCATGAGTATAGAATACATAGTCACTTTCTCTTGCGATGGAGGAACCTTTTACATTTACAATGGATAAGGTTCTGGCACCATTTTCACGGGCAAGGCGAAGAGCCGCTAAGGTATCGGCTGTTTCACCGGACTGAGAAACGGTGATAACAAGAGTGTTCTCATCTAAGATTGGGTCTTCGTAACGGAACTCAGATGCGATATCTACAGTAACTGGTTTACGAAGAAGGCGTTCGAATAAAATCTTGCCCATCATTCCGGCGTGCATTGCAGTACCACATGCAGTAATGATAATACGGCTGACATCTTTAAACAGGCTGTCAGGAATATTATCTGCTGTAAAATCAGGAAGGGATAAGCCGCTTAATTCGGAACCTTCTGCATGTTTTACAAGACGAGGCATAATCGTTCTTCTTAATGCTTCCGGCTGTTCATGGATTTCTTTTGCCATAAAGTGTTTATAGCCGTTTTTCTGAGCAGCGGTGGTATCCCATGTTACCGTCATAATTTCAGGATTTACGATGTTTCCTTCAAAATCAGTCACTTCGATTGCATCCTTTGTCATTTTTGCAATATGGAATTCCGGAAGAACAAAATAGTCCTTAGAATAACGTAAAAGCGCTACCATATCGGAAGCGATCACGCTGCCTTGTTCGCTATGAGTTGCGACAAGCGGACTTCCCTTACGGATGCAGTAAATGACTTCTGGCTGATCATCAAACATAATGCAGAAACCATAAGCGCCTTCTAAGTGGTTACATGCTTCTTTGATTGCCGCATAAGCGTCACCTGTGTAAAGGCTATCAAGTAAAAGAGCAGCGATTTCGGTATCTGTCTGAGAGATAGGGAAACGGCCTCCTTTTGCTAATTCTTCAGCAAGTTCATGATAATTCTCAATGATTCCATTGTGAATTAATGTTACTTTTCCGTATCTGTGAGGATGTGCATTTACTTCTGTCACACCACCATGGGTAGCCCATCTGGTATGTCCGATCCCGCAGGAAGAAGTAAAATCAGCAGGAACTTTTGCACGTAAGGAAGCAACCTTACCAACCTCTTTGATAATTTCCACTTTGCCATCTTTTAGGCATGCAATTCCCGCACTGTCATAACCGCGATACTCTAATTCGCTAAGACCGTTAAGTAATACCTCCGCTGAATTTAAGTAACCGGTGAATCCAATAATTCCACACATAATGAATCTCCTTTTCGATATAAAATTTTCAATGTCCGTTGACACATTATGTTTGATCACACCGTATTTGTTAAGCAGTCTCCTGCTCTTTTTGTCGGTATGTGCACGTTCAAACGACATGAGAGAGCATCCGCCGAAATTTCGATAACCCTCTACCTCGTTACCCTTCGAATTTCTCCGCCCATCGAAGGGGCATGGCGCTAGTTTTATTCTAAAAAAGAAAAGCACTTCTGCTTAAAAAAAGTACCATGGGCTGGTACTAGGCTTATGATATCATGGGGAGACATTCCTGTCAATTTGTACTTTACCCCAAATTCAGTAAATCAGATATCAATTCATTAGTAGAATACTGCATTATATGCATACAGGATCAAAATGTTTCATGGAGGGAAGGACGATTTAGGATAAAAAATAAGACAACTATATAAGATAAGTTTTCCTATTGATTTTAAAGTCCCAATCAGGATAAAAAAGTAAGAGGAGGATATGATGTGAATTAGTAGCACACCATGTCCTCCTCTATTTTTTCTTTATTTGTTAAATGGTAATCTCACCCGCATAATTGTTTGAGAAGATTTCACGGATATCGGAAAGGTCATTCGTCTGGCCTAAAGCCCAGATAAGTTTAGTAACAGCAGCTTCTGTCGTCATATCGTAGGCCTGAATTACACCCTGCTTTAGAGCAAGCTGTCCAGTCTGATAGATGGATAAGTCGCTTCGTTCATATAGGCACTGGCTGGAGATGACAACCGGAATGCCACGCTCAATCATTTTCTCTAATTTAGAAATCAAATCGCGGTGGATGAAATGAAGACCGCCTGCACCAAATGCTTCAATTACGATACCTTTATAATTAAGATCAACAAGCATATCAAAGATTTTAGGATTTAATCCTGGAGTTAGCTTAATTAAAAATACATCCGAACAGAGCTTGTTTAAATACATTGGTTCACCGGTTTTTTCTGGAATAACAGCATGGTTTATATTTAAGCCGGTTGAATCAATGGTTGCAATATACGGATAATTTACACTTTCAAATGCATCAAATCCAGTAGTACGGATTTTAACGGCACGGCATCCAAGAATAATCTTTCGGTTAAAGGCAAGGTAAATGCCAGAAATGCCGGAGGTAGCCATTGCGAATGCATAGCGCAGGTTATCAACCGCATCCGTAAGCGGATGGGTAAGAGGAAGCTGGGAGCCCGTCACCACAACGGGAATCGGGATGTTTTGCAGGATAAAGGTAAGCACGGAGGTAGTGTAAGCCATTGTATCCGTACCGTGTGTAATTACGATTCCATCAAACTCTTTATAATTTTCATGAATATGTTCTGCAATGAGCATCCATTCTTCTGGCTGTATATTGGAAGAATCTAAATGCAGAATATCTTTTACGGAAATATCATAACTGTCGGTAATACCCGAAAGGTAGGAAGCAAGTCCGGAGCCATTCAAACCCGGGACAAGGCCTTCGGAAGAAGAAAGAGAGGCAATCGTTCCGCCAGTCGTAAGTAATAAAATTTTCTTTTTCTGATTCATCGTTTCATCACCTTTTATGCAAATGTTTGTATGAGAATTCACATGCAGAATGTCGTTAAATTCTCTGCCTGCCATTTTCATGTCGATCTATGTTTTCGTAGATAACTATATTCGATTATGTCGAAATTTGCAATGGAAATTTTCGTAGTGTCGTAATAAAAGTAAATATAAAATTTTATGTAAAGAAATGTAGAAAAAATAATTACGAATGCAGTAAGAATCCAAGACAGTGTGTTGACGCAGCAGGAATGGCCGCCTACCATAGAAGAAGGTTAGAAAATATGGGGAAACATGACGGGGGAAGACGTATGAAAAAGCAGTTAAGAAAAGCGAGAACGACTATGATTGTGGCGATTCTAGTGGCTAGCACATTGCTTTTAAATGGATGTGACAGAAGTAAGGGAGTTAGTGCTGCTTTAGCAGAAAGATCAGAAACAATCACACAAGTAGAAAGTAAAGAAGAAGGTAACCAGGAAGAAGGCAGTAATGAGGCAGCCAGTCAGGATTTGAAGGCTCTAGAACAAGGAATGGAGAATGGGCAACAGGAGAGGCAACAAGAGCAGGAAAATAAGAATGCTTCTGAGGAGAACATAGGGAATACGGATACCATTACATTGGAACAACAGGAACAGAAGCTTACTGGCCTTACAAGAGTCCATTTAGTAGCAGCAGGGGATGATTTGCTTCATGAGACAGTAATAAAGGGTGGTCTTATGGAAGATGGCAGTTATGATTATTCTTGTTTTTTTTCGAATCTCTTAGATATATTTGAAGGGGCGGATATTGCAGCAATCAATCAGGAGACCATTATGGGTGGGGAAGAGAAAGGTTATAGTGGATATCCACGATTTAATTCGCCAGATGCGATTGCAGATGCAATCTATGAGGCTGGGTTTGATGTAGTGTTACAGGCCAATAACCATACGCTTGATATGGGAATATCGGGGCTTAGTCACGCGATATCGGTATGGAATCATTACCCGTCTGTTATGCTTCTAGGCGTACATGAAAACGAAGAGCAGTATAATCGAATTCAGACCATTACGTGCAATGGGATAACGATTGCGATGCTTAACTATACATATGGATTTAATGGCAATATCCTTCCTTCTGATGCGTATTATATGGCAGACACATTGAATCGGGATAAGATGAAGAACGATATTGAGAAGGCAAAAGAGATCGCGGATTTTGTGATTGTGTTTCCACATTGGGGGACGGAGTATGTGTACAAACCGGATTCTTCCGAACTAAGTCTGGCACAGTTTTTTGCAGATCAGGGAGTGGATCTTGTAATTGGCGGGCATCCTCATGTGCTTCAGACCGCAGAATGGCTGACAGGAGAAAATGGGAATCAGACATTTGTTTATTATTCACTAGGAAATTATATTTCTTCTATGAATTATACGGACCGTATGTTAGGTGGTCTTGCAGATGTGATTATTGCAAAGCATGGGGAGAAGACGTATCTAGAATCGGTCAACATTATACCGATCGTTACCCATTATGAAAGAGGAGACGAAAGTAATTTTGGTGTTTATAGGTTGACTGATTATACCGAGGAAATGGCAAAACGACATTTTATTTACGGAACACAACGAGGATCGGATTTTTCTATTTCAAGGCTTTGGGAACTGACAAATCAGATTGTTGGTGAATGGGTCGAATAAAGAATGTGAAAAAAATGACGAACAAAAAAGGAAAAGATACAAGCAAGGAAGAGGCAGGATCATGAAGAAGGAGAGAAGATAGAAAATACCAGGATTTATGACTGTTTCGATAGGTTTTTGTGTAATTTTTGAATGATTCCATATTTATACATATAAACGATATATTTTTAATATTTTCATTAAAATTCAGTTGACATCTACAATTTATGTAAAAAGCATGTAAGTTTGTCAAATTGCTAACATTATATGACAAAAAAATAACGAGCGTTGATAATATTTTAACTATTCTTGAAATTTGCTGTAAATTCGCTATAATGAAGACCAAGGCTATCGATACATGTTACATAATTGAGAGGAGAATGTTTATGGCAGTCCATGTAGTGAATGAAGCAAAACGTTGCTTAAATTGTAAAAAACCATTATGTCGTACGGGATGTCCTATCAATACCCCAATCCCCATGATGATCCAGGAGTTTTTAAATGGAGGAATCGCAGAAGCAGGAGAGATGGTATTTGAGAACAATCCACTATCTATCGTGTGTTCCCTTGTATGCGATCATGAAAAACAGTGTGAGGGACACTGCATCCTTGGAAAGAAAGGTGCACCGGTTCATATCAGCAGTATCGAAAATTATATTTCAAGTGCCTACTTTGATCAGATGAAAATAAAAAGAGAAGAACGGAAGAATAAACGAGTTGCAGTGATTGGATCCGGTCCCGCAGGAATTACAATATCGATTATTTTAGCAAAGCGTGGTTATGATGTTACCATCTTTGAGACACGAGAGAAAATCGGAGGGGTTCTTCGTTATGGTATCCCAGCATTCCGTCTTCCAAAGAGTATATTAGATAACTATAAAGAAAAGATGTTAGAATTAGGAATCCGTTTCCGTCCGAATACAACAATCGGTGGTGCAATCGGAATTGATGACTTATTCCGTGATGGCTATCTGTCCGTTTTTGTTGGGACAGGCGTCCGAATACATTAAAGATAAAAGGTGAGACATTAGGTAATGTACACTATGCCATTGATTATCTGGTAAATCCGGATTCATTTGAATTAGGGGAATCCCTAGCAATCATTGGTGCCGGAAACTCCGCAATGGATGTGGCAAGAACTGCGATTCGAAAAGGTGTGCGTGAAGTAACCGTTTACTCTCACAGTGATACCATTAAAGCAAGTCCTCTTGAAGTAGAATATGCAAAAGTAGATGGCGTGCGTTTCGAATTAGGTAAAGCACCGGTTGAATTAACCGAAGAAGGTCCAATTCTTCAGAATGTGACATGGGATGAGAATGAGGAAATGATTATTGAGGAAGGCAGCGCCCGCTTATATCCGGCAAAGTCTACAATCGTTGCAATCAGCCAGGGACCAAAAGATAAAATCGTATCCAAGACAAAAGGCATCAAAGTTAATGACAGAGGTCTTATTGTGACAAATGAATGCGGTGAGACATCCCGCCCAGGAATCTTTGCTTCCGGGGATGTAGTCAATGGAGCAAAGACCGTAGTAGAAGCTGTACACTATTCCAAACTTGTGGCGGATGCTATGGATGAATATATGAGTAACTTATAAAGAAAAAGAGACCGCCATTGGAGAGACCGCCATTGGCGGTCTCTTTTTTCTTTCATAGGTATGCGTACTTCCGATCAAGAACTGATTTGACAAAAAAAGTAAGTAGCAGTATGATTACAAGTAAGACATTCAATCAACTTCTGACAGTAAGTATTTCTTTTAATATCTAGAGATATGATCATTCACATTCCTGAGATAAAAACATAATACAGTAGTATTCATAAGAAAACAAAGGTTTCCATGAAAAGAGAACGCGTTTCGGAAAGCCAGTAAACAGTCGTATGGCAATCGGATTTCATAATTAGTGTAAAGGATGATATTACAGCGAAGCAATGAACAAATCATGCAGGACTTACAGATGGGAAGTGTCAGATAAGAAGGAATTAAGAGCGAAAAAGTAGGAATAGATAACAAGTGAATTCATAAACAATAAAATGTATAAAAATGGAAATAATATATTGACTCCTAAAAATGGACACTATATAATGTAATAAATTAAAGTGGCGCAGTATTAAATCGAAGACGATTTCTTAAGGCGATTCGTACTTCGGTACGAATATTTTTTTATTCATTGGTATAGATTTAACAATAGGCAAGTAGTGTAATGGGATATTTCATGAAAGAATGCAGTAATAAGGAGGATATGATATGAGCAGAGTGTATAACTTTTCGGCAGGTCCGGCCGTTTTGCCTGAGGAAGTGCTAAAAGAAGCAGCAGATGAGATGTTAGATTATAAGGGAACCGGCATGTCAGTTATGGAGATGAGCCATCGGTCAAAAGCTTTTGAAGAAATCATCACCACAGCAGAGAAAGATATCAGAGAACTGATGAATATTCCGGATAATTATAAGGTATTATTCCTGCAGGGCGGGGCTTCTTCCCAGTTTGCCATGATTCCAATGAATTTAATGAAGAATAAGGTCGCTGATTTTATTATTACCGGGCAGTGGGCAAAGAAGGCATACCAGGAAGCTTCTATCTATGGAAAAGCCAATGCAATCGCAAGCTCTGCTGATAAGACATTTACCTATATCCCAGACTGCTCCGATCTTCCAATCAGTGAAGATGCGGATTATGTGTACATATGTGAGAACAATACCATTTACGGAACGAAATATAAGACGCTTCCTAATACGAAAGGAAAGACGTTAGTAGCGGATGTTTCTTCCTGCTTCTTATCGGAACCGGTAGATGTGACGAAGTACGGAATCATCTATGGCGGTGTTCAGAAGAATGTAGGACCTGCAGGTGTCACAATCGTAATTATTCGAGAGGACTTAATTACAGAAGACACACTTCCTGGCACTCCGACTATGTTTAAGTATAAAATCCATGCAGATAATAAATCTTTATATAATACCCCTCCTGCTTATGGAATCTATATCTGTGGCAAAGTATTCAAATGGCTGAAGGCGATGGGCGGACTTTCTGTAATGAAGGAAAGGAATGAGAGAAAGGCTAAGATTCTTTATGATTATTTAGATCAGAGCAGTTTATTCAAAGGAACGGTTGTGAAGGAAGACCGTTCTATGATGAATGTACCGTTTGTAACCGGTAATGCAGAGCTTGATGCGAAGTTTGTAAAAGAGGCAAAGGCAGCAGGATTTGAAAACCTGAAAGGACACCGTACGGTAGGTGGCATGCGCGCAAGCATTTACAATGCAATGCCAGAAGAAGGTGTTATAAAGCTAGTGGAGTTTATGAAGAAGTTTGAAGCAGAAAATCAGGCATAAGGTGAATGTGTTCCCTAATTTAAAATCAGATAAGGTGTCTTTTTAAAAGGAGAATGGTCTATGATAAAGTATAATTGCTTAAATCCGATTGCACAGGTTGGTCTTTCCTTGTTTACAGATCAGTATGAGAAAGAAGACGATCTTGCAAATACGGATGCTGTGTTAGTGAGAAGTGCGTCAATGCATGAAATGGAACTTCCGGATCAGTTAAAGGCAGTTGCGAGAGCTGGTGCCGGAGTCAATAATATTCCGCTTGATAAGTGTGCAGAGAAAGGAATCGTTGTATTCAATACACCAGGAGCCAATGCAAATGGTGTAAAAGAACTGGTAATTGCAGGTCTGTTATTAGCATCTCGTGATATTGTAGGCGGAGTGAATTGGGTACAGGAAATCAAGGATGAGGAAACCGTTGCTAAGTTAGTAGAGAAAGGCAAGAAGAAATTCGCAGGAAAAGAGATTCAGGGAAAGAAACTTGGCGTGATCGGACTTGGGGCAATCGGTGTATTGGTAGCAAATGCAGCAAATCGTCTTGGCATGCAGGTTTATGGATGTGATCCGTATATCTCTGTAGAGCATGCATGGAATCTGTCTCGTGATATTAAGGCAGTAAAATGTAATGATGAGATATTTAAAGAGTGCGATTATATAACCGTTCATGTGCCATTATTAGACAGCACAAAGAAAATGATCAATGCAGATACAATTGCGAAGATGAAGGATGGAGTTGTAATCTTAAACTTCGCAAGAGATCTTTTGGTAGATGATGACGCAATAAAAGCAGCTCTTGCATCTGGAAAAGTAGCAAAATATGTGACGGATTTCCCAAATGCTAAAACAGCAGGCATGGAAGGTGTCATTGCAATTCCGCATCTTGGAGCAAGCACGGAGGAATCAGAAGATAACTGTGCAGTGATGGCGGTAAAGGAATTAAAGGATTACCTGGAAAATGGTAATATCACCAATTCCGTGAATTATCCGGCTTTGGATGCAGGGATATGTCAGTCAGCTCTTCGTGTTGCAATCAATCATAAGAATATCCCGAATATGTTGACACAGTTTACGAAGGTATTCTCCGATGATAATATCAATATCGAGAATATGGTAAATAAGAGCAGAGGGGATTATGCTTATACGGTGATTGATATCAGCGATAAGCCGGAAGCAGATTTTAAGGCAGAGTTAGAATGCATCGACGGAGTATTAAAAGTACGTATAATTTAGCCTTTTTATAACCAAAATTAATGAGAGAAATAAGAGGTTCTTATAGGTGAGAAAAACATTGAAAACATTAGGAAAATTAATTTGTAATTACCTAGAGAATCATGTATAATGCTCATAAACTATTGGGAAGAAAGGAATCAGGAAAATGCAGTTATTGAGAGACAGAATCATAAAAGATGGCAATGTAAAGCCAGGCAATGTATTAAAGGTAGACAGTTTCTTAAATCATCAGATGGATATTGAATTATTTAATGAGATCGGAAAAGAGTTCAAACGTCTATTTGCTGATTTAAATATTACAAAGATCCTGACAATTGAGGCTTCTGGTATCGGAATTGCATGTATCGTGGCACAGTATTTCAATGTACCGGTTGTATTTGCCAAAAAAGCGCAGAGCATCAATATTGATGGAGAAGTATATTCTACCAAGATTGAGTCGTTTACACATAAGAAAACTTATGATGTCATTGTATCCAAGCGTTTCCTGAATGCGGATGACCGGGTGCTGATTATTGATGATTTCCTTGCAAATGGCTGTGCGCTCGTAGGGCTGATTGATTTAGTCAGAAGTGCAGGTGCAAGTGTGGAAGGAATCGGTATTGCAATTGAAAAAGGCTTTCAGTCTGGCGGAGAGATTATCCGTAAGATGGGAATCCGCCTAGAATCTCTAGCAATTGTGGAAAGTATGAATGCTGAGGACGGAACGGTTATATTCCGTGAAGATGCAAGATAGAAGGAAAATAAAGAATCACATAGAGAACCAAATAGAGTACACCTACTAAAAAACATATGGATTTATGTGGTTTGATAGTAAAAGTTTGGTTGCATTTATAAAAAGAATAAGGTAAACTGAATAGAGATTAACAATATAAGTAAAAAGCGGTGCTGCATCATTAAGAGTGTATCACCGTTTTTTGTTCGCTTTTTGTATAAAAGTCTTGATAATTTTATAAAAATAAAGGAGAGACAAGACGAAGGAAACGAAAAAGAGAAAAATTTTGGGAGGCGATTTTATCAAAAAGGTACTTAGTTATTTAAAACCATACCGTGCAGGGATGTTTGTGGGACTTATGATAAAAATCATAGGGACCTTTGCAGATTTAGGATTGCCAAGAGTATTAGCTTATATCCTCGATCATGTCATACCGAAAGGAAGAGTGGAGTTAATTGGATTATGGGGCGGTGTGATGGTGCTTCTTGCAGTTGCAGCAAGACAGTTTAATATCCAGGCAAACCGTATGGCATCCAAAGTAGCAAGGGATACGGTACAGAGTATCAGACATGATCTATTTGCAAAGATCAATGATTTATCTGGGGCAAATGTGGATGAGTTAACCGTACCATCTCTTATTTCACGAATGACATCCGATACATATAATATTCATCATATGATCGGTATGATGCAGCGTCTTGGTGTCAGGGCACCGATTATCTTAATCGGGGGCATTCTGATAACGGCCACCTTAGAGCCGGTTCTGACGCTTGTCTTAGTGGCTGTGCTTCCATTGTTAGGATTCGGAGTGTATCAAATCTCAAAGCACGGTATTCCGATGTTTTCTAAAGTACAGCAGTCTGCGGATAAGATGGTGCAGGTCGTACGTGAGAGTATCAGCGGAATCCGTGTCATTAAGGCTTTATCTAAAACAGAGTTTGAGAAGAAGCGTTTTGCAGATGTAAATCAAGAACTTGTAAAAAAAGATATTAAGGCCAACAGCATTATGGCGTTATCGAGTCCAATGATGAATCTTTTATTAAATGCAGGACTTACGCTTGTAGTTGTAGTAGGAGCGTTCCGTGTCAATGCAGGGGCATGCGCTCCGGGAACCATCGTGGCGTTTTTATCCTACTTCACGATGATTTTAAATGCGATGATCTCCATTACAAGAATCTTTGTTATGTACTCAAAGGCAAGTGCCAGCGCAGAACGTATTACGGAAGTGCTTGAATATGAGAATGATCTTAAGGTATTAGAGGAACGCTATGCGGACGAACTTTCGGCTTGTGAACAGGAGGATTTCTATAGTAGAGAAGAAAAGAAGAGAGTAAAGATTGCATTTGATGATGTTTCTTTTGCTTATCCGGTATCTAAAAATGGAGACGAAAAAGAAGAGAATAAGAATTGTCTAGAGCATATCTCATTTTCTGTTAAAGAAGGAGAAAGCCTTGGAATTATTGGATCTACCGGAAGCGGTAAATCAACCATTGTCAATCT
>CALZIE010000044.1 GCA_945787565.1 uncultured Lachnospiraceae bacterium | reverse complement strand
TTTACCTTCCTGTCCTGCAAGAGGAGAGTCGTTTACGAGGATATGCATCGCGATTGTTGGTTCAGAAATCTTCTGGAATGGAATTGCCACTGGATTTTCTGGAGAACAGATCGTATCACCGATATGGATATCTGGAATACCGGAAATCGCTACGATGGAACCAATCTTTGCTTCCTGAACTTCTACTTTCTTAAGACCTTCAAATTCATATAATTTGTTGATCTTTACTTTCTTATTCTTAGTTGGATCGTGGTGATTTAAAAGAACAACATCCTGGTTTACTTTTACAACACCATTATCTACTTTACCAACACCGATACGTCCAACGTAGTCGTTGTAATCGATTGTGCTGATTAATACCTGTGTTCCGGCATCTGGATCGCCTTCTGGAGCTGGAATGTAGTTGATGATTGTGTCGAATAATGGCTTCATATCCTTGCGTTCGCCATCTAATTCTAAGCTGGCTACACCCTGCTTTGCAGAAGCGAATACGAATGGACAATCAAGCTGTTCTTCGTTTGCATCTAACTCAAGGAATAATTCTAATACTTCATCGATTACTTCAGTAGGTCTTGCTTCTGGACGGTCGATCTTATTGATACATACGATAACAGGAAGTTCTAATTCTAATGCTTTTCTAAGAACGAACTTAGTCTGTGGCATTGCGCCTTCAAAGGCGTCTACTACAAGAATAACACCGTTTACCATCTTAAGAACACGTTCTACTTCACCACCGAAATCGGCATGGCCAGGTGTATCGATGATGTTGATTTTTACACCATCATAGGTGATAGCAGTATTCTTGGAAAGAATCGTGATACCACGTTCTTTTTCAATATCGTTGCTATCCATAACACGTTCTTCTACTACCTGGTTGGAACGGAAAACACCACTCTGCTTTAAAAGTTCATCGACTAAGGTTGTTTTACCATGATCAACGTGAGCGATAATAGCGATATTTCTTACATCTTCGCGTTTCATTTTCATTTTTTATATCCTTCTTTCGTTTTGATTCCTATATATATTGTTTTTCTGATGATTGACATCTGAAAACGAATAAAATATCATGTGTAATAGTTACTTCTTATTTGAAATACATTCTGAAAGGCAAAATTTGTCTTTCAGTAAGTGACTTCAACTTCAGTATTGTATCATATTTTCGGGATAATACAAGGTTTTTCTAAATCAGAAGTATATTTTTGGCAATATTATCATATAATGCACTTGTTACCTATAGTATTTACGACTTTACTGACAAATATATTTCTAAATCTTGCATATAATATTTTATCAATAATATGGTAATATAATGGAGCAGATTTGTCAGATTACAATATTCATTTATTTTTTTTACATATTATGGGTAAAAATTACCAAAAATATATCTGTAACAAAAAATGTAATGTAAATTATTTGAAAGTGTGTTAAAATACAAAATGAACACAATCGAAAAAATGTAAAAAACTGCACTATTTACAAGGCCTTTGGGGATTTAATAAAAAATATGTCTGAAAAAGACTATGAAAACATCTTGAAAAGGAAAATATTTCCTTATATAATATGCAGTGAAAGAATACTTATTAGTAGTAGAGAAAAATCTGAACGAACCAGAGGAAGAGAAGGGAGTCATACGATATGACAGATAAAGTATTTGATAACAATCAAGTAAGTGTTGCGGGTGAGGTAATCAGTGAATTTGCTTACAGCCACGAAGTATTCGGAGAGGGATTCTATTTAGTAGATGTATTAGTAAATCGTCTCAGCAATTCTTATGACATCATACCTATTATGGTATCAGAAAGGTTGATTGATGTAAAACAGAGTTGTAAAGGAAAATATGTCGAAGTAAGTGGACAATTCCGTTCTTATAATCGTCATGAAGATAACAAGAATAGATTAGTACTCTCCGTATTCGCAAGGGAAATCAAAGTATGCGATGAAGAACCGGAAGGTGTAAAACCAAACTATATCTTTTTAGATGGTTATGTTTGCAAACCTCCAGTTTATCGTAAAACGCCTCTTGGCAGAGAAATCGCAGATATTTTACTCGCAGTAAATCGTCCATATGGAAAATCAGATTATATTCCTTGCATCTGCTGGGGACGTAATGCTAGATTTGCCGAATCATTTGAGGTAGGCGGACATATCCAGGTTTGGGGAAGAATTCAGAGCCGTGAGTATCAGAAGAAAGTTAGCGAAGCTGATTTTGAGAAAAGGGTTGCATATGAAGTATCCGTAAGCAAGCTGGAATTCTTAAATGAGGAAGAAGAATAGTCAGCAAGGAAGGGTAGATTCAAGAAAGAATCATGTGGAGAATGAAAAAAGAGATTAGTATAAGACAGATTGGGATGTCAGATACTATTCTCTTTTTTTATGTCTATTTACTGAGGAGGGCCGGATTGAAAATCCGATTGGAAGAGAAGAACGAAAATACATAAAACATGCTTTTGGAGATGTAACAGAGAGCGTCCATAGGAATATAATAAATTATAGAAATTTTTATGAAATAAACTTAGAAAAAGGGGCATGATAGTAATTAAGAAGCAGTTGACAATAACAACCAGTGGTGATATAGTAAAACCACTGACAATTGAACGATTGGTAGAGGCGCATTGATTAAGAGTAGGCTGTATGATATGGCAGGCATAGTGGATTACAGCCAAAAGGATGAGATGCCGAAGTGTGCATTCCCCTGCTGAATGTAGTGCTGGGAATATGGTGAATAATCATATTACTGTCATCAATATTATGATGGAGAGCTACCGAATGAGTACAGACCGGGCGATATGTGACTTCGTGTGGATGCATTTTGATAGATTAATGTAGCGAATGCCTGTCAGCATGTATGATTTCTTTAGCGTCGACTCCATGTCGGCTTTTTTTATGCCAAATTCTTTATGGAGGTGCTATTATTATGGCAGTTTTTACAGGTGCAGGTGTAGCGATTGTAACACCATTTAAGGCAAATGGAGAAGTGAATTTTGAAAAGTTAGCGGAGCTGATCGATTTTCAGATTGAAAATGGAACAGACAGCATTATTATTTGTGGAACAACAGGAGAATCCTCAACATTATCCCATGAGGAACATTTAGCATGTATTCGATTCACAGTAGAACATGTTAATAAAAGAGTTCCAGTTATTGCAGGTACAGGATCAAATTGTACCGAAACAGCCATTTATCTTTCTACAAAGGCTGAGAAATATGGAGCAGATGGACTTCTTTTAGTGACACCATATTATAATAAGACAACGCAGAAAGGACTTATCGCTCATTTCACAGACATCGCAAATGCAGTTAAGATACCTGTTATCTTATATAATGTTCCAAGCAGAACAGGATGCAATATTCTTCCAGAGACTGCAGCTTATTTAGCAAAGAATGTAGAAAATATTGTAGGGTTAAAGGATGCTACCGGTAATATGGCTCAGACGATGCAGACTGTTTTATTATCGGAAGGGAAGTTGGATATTTATTCCGGAAATGACGATCAGATCGTACCAATCCTTTCCGTAGGTGGAAAAGGTGTCATTTCCGTTTTATCGAATATCGCACCTAGACAGACTCATGACATCGTGGCAAAGTATCTGGATGGCGACAGAGAAGGAAGCATGGAACTTCAGTTAAAGTATCTTCCAGTATGCAATGCACTATTTTGTGAGGTAAATCCAATTCCAGTAAAGAGAGCCATGAACTTAATGGGAATGGAAGTTGGATCGCTTAGAAGACCATTAGTTGAAATGGAAGAAGCAAATGCGGTAAAATTAGAAGCTGCTTTGAAGCAGGCAGGATTATTATAGAAAAAAGGGCCTGGATGTAAGATTACATCTGGGCCCATTGTGAAAATTCAAAGGAATTCGGACAGAAAGAAAGGATGAAAAACAATGACCAGAATTATTATGGTAGGCTGCAATGGCAGAATGGGGCAGGTAATATCTAATATTGTAAAGGAAGATGACCAGACGGAGATCGTAGCAGGAGTGGATCGCTTTGATGATGGACGCAATGATTATCCGGTATACAATAGCTTAGAAGAATGTAGCGTAATGGCAGATGCAGTGATTGATTTTTCATCTCCGGCTATTTTGGAAGGAATGTTAGATGCTGCGATAAAAAAGAACCTTCCAGTGGTTTTATGTACAACTGGATACAGTGAGGAACAATTAGAAAAAATCAACGAAGCAGCAAAGAAGATTCCACTTCTTCGTTCGGCTAATATGTCACTTGGCGTGAATACTTTATTAAAGTTATTAAAGGATGCAGCGAAGGTATTAGCACCAGCTGGTTTTGATATTGAAATCGTAGAGAAACATCATAATCAGAAACTGGATGCACCAAGCGGTACTGCACTTGCAATGGCGGATTCTATTAACGATGCGCTTAATAATGAGTACCATTATGTGTATGACCGATCTTCAGTAAGAGAGCCAAGAGGAGAGAAAGAAATCGGTATTATGGCTGTTAGAGGCGGTAATATTGTAGGAGAACATGAAGTAATCTTTGCCGGTATGGATGAGGTGATTGAGATTAAACATACTGCTTATTCGAAGGCTATTTTTGGAAAAGGCGCAGTCTCTGCCGCTAAATTCCTAAAAGGACAGACTCCAGGCATGTACACTATGGCTGATGTAATCGGATAGAGAGGATAAAACCTGTCCCAGGCCATGTTAGTGATTGCGATGGCGGATTTTATCAGGTTAGATGAAAAAGTAACGGCAGGGAGAGGTAAAGTTATATAGTCCCGATGTGCCACAAACTGGGATAAAAAGGGAGAAAATTTTTGACGATTAGACAGGAGAGCACTGTCTGATTGTCAAAGGTTTTCTCCCTTTTCGTTGACTTTTTAACAGGATTCTTCCATAATATTACTTTGGTGATAGCTATTTTGGTGAATTCTAAGGAGCTAGTTACGGGTAGAAGAAACTTATAAATGATTGCCGAGACATACTTACGAAAATCAGAAGTACAGAAAATTGTGATTAAGTATAAGGATTGAACATAAGGATTGAGCTATCGTGTAATGCAATAGATTGGATTTGGGAGTGAGAGGAGTTTTTTATGTACAAGATTATGATTGTGGAAGATGATGAGATTATTGCAAGGGTTTTGAGTGATAATCTAAAGCAGTGGGGATATGAGACGGCTGTTGTGACAGATTTTCAGGCAGTGACAGAGGCATTTTTGAAGGAGCATCCGCATATGGTGCTGCTTGATATTACACTGCCTTATTATAATGGATATTACTGGTGCACGGAGATTCGGAAGATTTCTAAGGTGCCAATTATTTTTATTTCTTCGAATACCGCAAATATGGATATTGTAATGGCCATTAATATGGGCGGGGATGATTTTATTACAAAGCCGTTCGACCTTACCGTGACGTTAGCAAAGATTCAAGGTATGATGCGACGTGCGTACTCTTTTACCGGACAGACGAACGTGATTGAACACCGTGGTGTGGTCTTGAATGTGGGAGAAGCCAGTCTACTTGTGAAGGATAAGAAGGTAGATCTTACAAAGAATGAGTTTCAGATTCTGCAGATTTTGATGCAGAATGCAGGGAATGTGGTGTCTAGGGATGCGATTATGAAGAAGCTTTGGGATGACGAGGCATTTATTGATGATAATACGCTGACTGTGAATGTGACAAGGCTTCGAAAGAAGCTTGAGGAGGCAGGAGAGAAGGAGTATATCAAGACGAAGAAAGGAATTGGATATTATATTGAAGGATAGAGAGAAATCATCGTTTATGGATATTTGGAAGGGCTATATGAAAAGGCAGCGATATGCTCTGCTATGGTACGGGCTTTCGGTGGCTACGCTTTTAAGCATTAGTTTTCTTTATCACCAGATGGGGGCAGCCATTCAGTATTCTGTTTTGATTATGACCTTTTTTGGAGCTGTTTTTGCAGCTCGGTCATTTTTTGAGTTTAAGCATAAGGTAGAACAGATTCAAAAGGCGAGAATGAACTTATCAGAGGCAAGAGTGATTCTGCCATGCATCTGCTCTTACAAAATACAGTATCGGAAGAAGGCGATGCTATTATTTCTTCTCAGAACAGAAAAGAATTAGATCAACAGCTTTTTAAGATAGAACAGTATGCTGAGATGGCATTGCAATATCAGCGTATTCAGACGCTTCATAAGGATTTGGAATTTAAAAAGTATTCGGTAAGAGCACTTGTGATGAAGGTTGTAAAGAAATATTCTGTTTTATTCATTCATAAGAATATTTCTGTTGAGATCGAGGAGATGAAGGATGAGATCCTGACCGATGAAAAATGGTTTTTATTTATGTTGGAACAGGTTTTAAGCAATGCTCTTAAATATACAAAAGCAGGCGGAAAAATCTCTTTCTATGTCAAGAATCAGGCACTATGTATTAAAGATACCGGAATTGGAATTCAGGAAGAGGATTTATCCAGAATCTTTGAACGAGGTTTTACCGGCTTTAATGGTCGCATGTTCCAAAAAGCTACCGGAATCGGCCTGTTTCTTTGTAAACAGGTGGCAGATGAGTTAGCACATACTCTAACCATCGAATCTACAGTAGGAGTAGGCACTACCGTAAAAATAGGACTGGCAAGAACAGACCTTGAAATCTTTTAATCGATTAAAAATACAAAAATATTTCGTACATTCAAACGATTAATGGCACATACTTATATGGATCTTTATTCCTATGCAAGTATCCTAAAAAGCTTGGTATTTAAGAGGATATGGTTTTAATGTCTTTTGTACGGATTTCAGGGGATGGTAGCTTTAAGCTACCATCCCCTGAAATCCGTACAAAGGCAATTTGCCGATTGCATGTTGCTATCTTACAAAGATGTAAGGTAGGAAGGGAATTCTGTAAGCTAAGGTTAAGGTAAGAAAGATGCGAATCCTGTATACTGAATACAACATCAAGGAAAACAAAATCATAATGTGTCAGATGATTGATATAAGACTGAGGGAAAACAGGAGGAAATAATGATGTCTTTATTAGAAGTAAAAAGCGTAAAAAAAGTATATACAACAAGGCTTGGCGGCCAGCAGTGCCAGGCATTATCCGGAGTAAGTTTTTCTGTTGAAGAAGGGGAATATGTAGCAATTATGGGGGAGTCGGGATCCGGCAAAACAACCCTTCTTAATATTATTGCATCCTTAGATAAGCCAACTTCAGGAGAAGTGCTGTTAGATGGACAGAACCTGGCAAAGATTAAGGATAAGCAGATTTCAGCCTTTCGTAGAGATAACTTAGGATTTGTATTTCAGGATTTCAATCTTTTGGATACCTTCTCGTTACGGGACAATATATTCCTTCCATTAGTGTTAGCTGGAAAGAAGTATGAGGAAATGGAAGCGCGTCTTAAACCAATCGCTAAAGAGTTGGGAATTGGGGATTTATTAGATAAATACCCATATGAGGTATCTGGCGGACAGAAGCAGAGGGCAGCAGTGGCACGTGCCATTATCACGAATCCTAAACTTGTGTTAGCAGATGAGCCGACTGGTGCGCTAGATTCCAAGGCAGCTATGAGGCTGTTAGAGACATTTAATAAGATCAATGAGTCTGGCCAGACCATCTTAATGGTAACACATAGTACCAAGGCAGCAAGCCATGCAGGAAGAGTTTTATTTATTAAGGATGGAGAAGTATTTCACCAGATTTATCGTGGTCGTAAGACAAATGATGAGATGTATCAGAAGATAGCAGAGACATTGACGGTCATCACAACCGGAGGTGATATTCATGAGTAGGTTTTTTTACTTCAAAATGGCATTAACAAACTTAAAGAAGAATAAAAACACCTATATTCCCTATATCATTGCTGGAATCAGCACGGTGTTCACCTTCTTGATGTTGTTATCTATTTCTGCAAATAAAGGATTTGAAGACATACGCGGGGCGTCAACCTTAAAAGTAATCTTAAACTTTGGAGCAATCGTGGTAGGCGTGTTTGCTGTCAGTTTTTTATTCTATGCAAATGGTTTCTTGTTTAAGAAGAGGAAAAAGGAACTCGGGCTTTATTCGATTTTAGGTCTTGAGCGTAAGCATGTGGCAAGAGTTCTTTTTCATGAGACAATGTTAACTGCGCTAATGAGTATTGTAGGGGGGATGCTTTTAGCAGTTGTATTTGGAAAGCTAAGTTTCCTGCTTCTTCTCAATATTATGAATATCTCATCTATTTTCCCATTTACCTTAGATATGGGGTCGGTAAGAATAACAGTGGTTTTCTTTGCAGCATTATATTTTGCAGTATTTATGGATAATGTGGTACGTCTTCGTTTCACAAAAGTCATTAATATGCTTCATGGAGAACAAGAAGGTGAGAAAGAGCCAAAGACATCTGTTTTAAAAGCCATACTAGGTGTGATCTGTTTAGGCAGTGCGTATTATATCGCAGTAACCGTAAAATCTCCACTAAGTGCCATTTACTTATTTTTTATTGCTGTTCTGCTTGTCATATTTGGAACCTTCTTTTTATTTAGTGCAGGAAGTATTGCCATATTAAAGTTACTGAAGAAGAATAAAAAATTTTATTACAAATCCAAGAACTTCATTTCTATTTCCGGTATGATCTATCGTATGAAGCAAAATGCAAAGGGACTTGCAAATATCTGTATCCTAAGCACAATGGTAATCGTCATGATTTCTGGAACAACAGCATTATACTTTGGACAGGAAAGTACGCTTCGCTATCGCTATCCATTTGACATTATTGTGTATAACAGTGAAGATATTGACGCTGAAATGCTAGATACAAAAGCAGCTAGTCTAGCAGCAGAATATAATCTGACCA
Organism: uncultured Lachnospiraceae bacterium; assembly: GCA_945787565.1. Lineage (GTDB taxonomy): Bacteria > Bacillota > Clostridia > Lachnospirales > Lachnospiraceae > Lachnoclostridium. The sequence continues at coordinate 5,049 of CALZIE010000044.1, read as the reverse complement.
TAGATAGGACTTATGATTATCGCATCATCCAGATTCTCGCAACGGTTAGTGGAAACAGTGTGATTCCAAGATCGTATGGAAGCATGGATGTGAATGATTTTGAATCCCTTTATGATGTGGATGTGCTCACAGCAGAGGAGTATGACAAAATGGAGGGAACCCAAACTACGTTATCTGAAAACGAAGTTATCCTCTTTCTAATAAATGGAGATATCAGCGGAGATACCGTACAGTTTGGCGATATGACATTTCAGGTAAAAGAAAAACTTGATGAGATGGCGATTGCTCAAAAGCAAAATATAAGCTTAGAATCATGCATATATATGATTGTAAAAGATCAGGCGGTTGCAGATCAGATGAAAATCGAAACAATCAAGCAGTTAGGAACAGACGACTCCATTATTGAAAGAAGTAAGTATTGCTTTAACTTGAATGGAGAAGTAGAAGATAAAATTGCATTTGCCAATGCATTCAATTCGATAGTTCGTGTAGATGGAACGGACCAGCGCATGGAAAGTCTCGATTTGAATCGTGACGAGTGGTTTTCCACTTTCGGCGGGTTATTATTCCTTGGAGTATTTTTAGGGCTGATCTTTATGATGGCAACCGTCATGATTATCTACTTCAAGCAGATCTCTGAAGGATATCAGGACCGGGGCCGTTTCATCATCATGCAGAAGGTTGGCATGAGTCGTAAAGAAGTAAGAGCAACCATTCAAAAGCAAATCCTGATGGTATTCTTTCTTCCGCTCTTAACTGCTTTCATCCACATGGCATTTGCGTTCCCAATCATCTGTCGTCTCCTGGTTGTGTTTGGTCTTGTAAACACCACTCTGACTCTGATATGTACGTTAAGCACCGTCTTGGCATTTGCAATCATCTATATTTTAGTCTACAGCCTTACTGCAAGGGCCTACTACAAACTTGTTTCTTAACTAGCAATAGACAGTAAAGAAACTAAGAAAAGAATCCCCCCTTTCTGGTCGTTCGTCTGCAATTCACCAGTATGAAATTTCCATTTTCACAATTTTTTCACAGAAATATCGAGATATATTCACAGGTAGGAGATAGGATAAGAAAGACAAGACGTGGGGCGTGTATTGATTCGATAGGGTGTCCCGGTAAAAAGGAGGAGAAGCAAATGATAGAAGTGAAAGACCTAGTGAAGCGCTATGGAAATCATTTGGCCGTAGATCATTTAACGTTTACCGTAGAGAGAGGAGAAGTCTTAGGCTTCCTTGGGCCGAATGGTGCGGGCAAATCCACTACCATGAATATGTTGACGGGGTATATTTCTGCAACGGAGGGCAGCATCGTAATTGATGGCCATGATATGTATGAAGAGCCCGAATTGGCAAAGAAAAACATCGGATATCTTCCAGAACTGCCGCCGGTTTATCCAGATATGACGGTAAGAGAATATCTAAGTTTTGTAGCAGATATTAAGAAAGTACCAGCAAGCAAGAAGAAAAACATGATTGCAGATGTAATGAAGCGCACACAGATAACGGATGTGGCGGATCGGCTTATTAAGCATCTGTCAAAAGGATATAAGCAGAGGGTAGGTTTAGCACAGGCGATTGTGGGTTATCCAGAAGTGATTATACTAGATGAGCCGACCGTAGGGCTTGACCCAATGCAGATTATTGAAATCCGTGATCTCATTAAGGAGCTTGCCAAGAAACATACCGTTATCTTAAGTTCCCACATTCTGTCCGAAGTAAGTGTAGTCTGTGACAAAGTTATGATTATCAACAAAGGTAAGTTAGTTGTAACAGATACACCGGATCAGCTGTCTAAACATTTAAGAAAGACAGAAGGTGTGGAATTATACTTAAAGAATGTTGGCAAGGAGCTGCTTGAGAAGTTAGCAAGCCTAGAGAATGTAGAGCATGTGGAAACAGGAAAACAGGATAAGGACGGAATCATCAAAGTGATTGTCTATACAGCAGAGAATGTAGAAATCAGAGATCGCCTGTTTTATCTGCTTGCAGAAGCAAAATGTCCGATTTATGGAATGAATAAAGTTTCTATGTCCTTAGAGGATATCTTCCTTGAACTGACCCAAAATGATGCAGTATCTGAAACGGCAGAGAACAGAAAAAAAGCGGTCGAGGATGGTCAAAAAGACGGAATGGATAAAAAACAGAGGAAAGATGGACAGGAAGAAGAGAATAAGGAAAAAGAAGAAGTAGATAAGGCAGAGGTAAAGGAAAATAAAACCGAAGAAAAGGGAGGGGAATCTAATGCTAGCGATTTATAAAAAGGAAATGAAATCATACTTTCATTCTATTATTGGGTATGTATTTATTGCATTCTTTTTAGCTCTGATTGGTCTGTTTGTTTTTTTCTATAATCTGAATTATGAATATGCGGATTTTGCTATTACCTTATATGGGATTCGTATGTTTGGTGCCTTTTTATTTCCGATTATTACAATGAGGCTGCTTGCGGAAGAGAATAAGCAGAAGACAGATCAGCTATTGTTTACGTCACCCTTATCAATCAGCAAGATTATTTGGGGAAAGTATCTGGCAGTTGTCACAATCTATGCGATTGTAATGGCCGTATCCTGTGTGTATCCGCTTGTTCTTTCGAAATATGGTGCTGTAAATTTTAAGGGCGATTATGCAGCGATTTTAGCTTTCTTTTTATTAGGATGTGCGTACCTCGCAATCGGTATGTTTATCTCAGCTATGACCGAGAGTCAGGCATTTGCAGCGGTCATTACGTTAATTGTAATTCTGTTTACGGTATTTAGCTCTACTATCGCTGGATTCCTTCCAACCGACAACAAGACCGCATGGCTTTTCTTTGCACTGATCTTTATGATCTTAACGCTTGTGATTTATGTGATGATGAAAAATATGACGGTGACACTTTTATTCTGCAGTATCAGTGAAATTGTATTAGCTGTTCTTTATCTCATAAAGCCAACCATTTATGACGGATCCGTTGTAAGAGTATCCGACTGGTTTTCGGTTATCAGCAGATTCGATAACTTTATGTATGGAATCTTCGATGTTTCTGCCATTGTGTATTATATCAGCATTAGTCTTTTGTTTGTATTTTTAACAATGCAGGTCATTAAGAAGAGAAGATGGAGCTAAGGGGGGATACGACATGTTTAAGAAGAAGCAGGATGAGAAGGAGAAGAAAGAAAAAAAGACATTTGGTCAGTCCATTAAAGCATCCTTTACGAATAAAAAATTCAAAGGAGGAGCTTATGCAACGATTGTTTCTATGATTATGATCGTTATCGTCTTAGTTGTGAATCTGTTTGTCACGGAGCTAGATGTTACTGTGGATTTGACACCTGACGGAAAATATTCGTTAGATGAGCAGACCGTGGAGCTGTTAAAAGGCCTGGATGAGAACATTTCCATCTATTATCTGGTACAAAGCGGATCGGAATATGATGAATTCCGTAAGATAATTGATCAGTTTGATGATTACAACAGTAAAGTGACAGTCACCTATAAAGATCCGGTACAGTATCCAAAGTTTGCATCTCAGTATGTGGATGATGATATCTCTGCACAGAGCTTTCTTGTTGTAAATGAAGATACCGGAAGAGCAAAATATGTAGATTATTCAGAGGTACTTGTAACCACCATCGATTATTCCACTTATCAGCAATCCGTAACAGCGCTTGATGTGGAAGCCAGAATTGATTCCGCTATTCAGTATGTAACGAATGATAACTTGCCAGTTGTATATGCAGTAAGTGGTCATGGAGAAAATGATGTGACAAGTACGATGTCTTCTTTATTTCAAAAAGAAAATATCGATCTGAATTCCATCAGTACACTGACTGCAGAAGAGATTCCAACTGATTGCAATGTGTTATTAATCAGCATGCCACAAAATGACTATACCGAAGAAGAAGTGGAAATGATTAAAAGCTACTTAGAAAATGGCGGAAAAGCCATTATCAACGTGGATTACGTGACACCAGATCTTCCAAATTTCATGTCCTTAGTAGAATACTATGGTGTTAAGGTGACAGAAGGAATCGTGGTAGAACCAAGCTCTAGTTATTATAGAGGCAATTATCCAACCGAACTCGTTCCAACGATTGCAATCAATGATTATACAGATGGTGTGAAAGGAAAGAAGTTTGTAATCTGCCCAATTTCATCCGGTCTTACCCTTCGTGAGGATATCCGTGATACGATTACAACCACTCCAATCTTAACTAGTTCCGATGAAGCGTATTCAAAAGTAGATATTAATGCACAGACCACCAATAAGGAAAGGGGTGATGTGGATGGACCATTCTACTTTGGTTTAGAAGTAACTGAGACATACAATGATGTGGAGACAAAGATCGTATTCTATTCCGGAAAATATATGTTTGATGATTCTTATATTTCGGTATCTACGTTTGGTAACTCCACCTTACTCGTGAATACAATCAATACGCTTTGTGATCAGGAAAATGCGATTTCCGTACCATCTTTAAGTCTTGAACTAGAATATCTGACGATGACAAGCGCACAGAAGAATAGTACGGCTGTTATCATCAGCATTGTGATTCCGCTTCTTGTTCTTGGAGCAGGCATTGTAGTTGTAGTGAACAGGAGGAAGAAATAATGAGCAGCAGGAAAAAGAAAAACACGATTACCCTCGTATCCCTGCTTGCAGCCATGGCACTATTGATTGTTGGCTATGCGCTACTAGTGGACTATAATAAGGAGCAGGAGGAAAAGGAAGCAGCCAAGGAGGATGAGTTCTACGTTCTTTCGAATCAGGAAGAGGATGCGTTTACTAATATCGCGGTCACAGTAGGAGATACTTCATTTGAACTGGTATATGAAGGCGATACCTGGTATCTAAGCGGGGATGATGAGTTCCCGCTAGATCAGACGAAAGCTGGAGCAATGGCAGATAATTTAGAATCCCTTACGTCCGAGCAGCTTGTAATCGAAAGTCCGGAAGATTTAGCGGAATATGGACTGGATCAACCAGCCATAACTGTGGTAGGGACCACGAGTTTCGGTGATACGGTAACGATTGCATTTGGCGATGAGCTTGCAGCAGGCAGTG
>CALZIE010000043.1 GCA_945787565.1 uncultured Lachnospiraceae bacterium | reverse complement strand
TACCACGTTGACAAAAGAAAATTTACATGGTAGTATTTGGTGTATTCTAGGCCTGAACAGTAGGCTTGTAAAAGGAGAGATGCAAATGAAAACAAAAGGTTTCAAAAAAGTTTTATCATTATTATTAGTCCTTTCGCTTGCAGCTGGTATGACAGCATGTGGCAAAAAGAGTACCGATAATAATGCAGGAAGCCAGGCTTCTGGTACCGAATCTGGAACAGGAAGTGAAACATCTTCAAGTGAAACACCTTTAGTTGTTGGTTATTCGGAATTCAGTGAAAAATTCAGTCCATTCTTTGCGGACACACAGTATGACCGTGATGTTGCAGATATGGTAAGTGTAAATTTGGTTACACAGGACCGTACAGGCGGAATTATTTATAATGCCATTGAAGGAGAAACTGTTCCTTATAATGGTACTGATTATACCTACACTGGTATCAGTAATATTGCCGTTAACTATGATGAAGCAACAGATCTTACAACATACAACATCCAGATTCGTGATGATGTAAAGTTCAGTGATGGAGAAGTACTTGATGCAGATGATATTATCTTCACTTATTATGTACTTTCTGATACAAGCTATGATGGTAGTTCCACACTTTACTCAACACCAATCGTTGGTATGCAGAATTATCGTAAGAACAATTCAAATGCAGAAAACACAACCGTATCTGCGGATGAAATTGCAGCAGAACTTGCAAACCCAAGTGAAGAGTTTGTAACAAGAATCCAGGAAAACATCATTGTTCCTACTTTAACAAGTGAACTTGATTGGGTAAAAACCCTTTATGGTAATGAATCCTACGCAGAATACACAGCTGCTTATCCAGTAGCAAAAGACTTATTCGCTCATTTCTACAGCATCGATGCAGACTATGACTCTACTGGTGTAGATGATGAAGCGCAGGTATTAGCAGATATCATTGCACAGTATGGTGCAAACTATCAGGCACTTGGAACAAACTATGCAGGCGATGAAACATACTACAATGCAGATGCAGAAACTATCGCGGCTGACGTAGCACTTGATGCGAAATTAGCAACAGGCGGCGAAGAAGTTCCAAACATTGAAGGTATTAAGAAAATTTCCCAGACAGAAGTGGAAGTAACAACAGAAGGTTTTGATGCTACTGCAATCTATCAGATTTGTGGTATCACAGTAGCTCCTCTTCACTACTATGGTGATGTAAGCTTATACGATTATGATAATAATCAGTTTGGCTTCACAAGAGGCGATTTATCAGCAGTTAAATCTGTTACAACAGTTCCACTTGGTGCTGGCCCTTATAAATTCGTGAAATACGAAAACAAAGTAGTTTACTTTGAAGCAAATGAAAACTACTACAAAGGTACACCTAAGACAAAATATGTTCAGTTTAAAGAAACAGCTGACGCAGATAAGATCTCTGGTGTAGGCACAGGTACAATCGATATCACAGATCCCTCTGGTTCCGTTGCAGGTTTCGCAGAAATCGCAACTTATAACTCAAACGGAGAACTTTCCGGTGATAAGATTGTAACAAATACAGTAGATAACTTAGGTTATGGCTACATTGGTTTAAATGCATCTACAATCAATGTTGCAGGTGAAGCAAGCTCTGAAGCAAGCAAGAATTTAAGAAAAGCATTTGCAACTATTTTCTCCGTATACCGTGATGTTACAATTGATTCTTACTACGGTGAAGCAGCAGATGTTATCAATTACCCAATTTCCTCTACTTCCTGGGCAGCTCCTCAGAAATCCGATGAAGATTATGAAGAAGCATTCTCTAAAGATGTAGATGGAAATCCAATTTACTCATCTAACATGACAGCAGATGAAAAGTATGCGGCAGCACTTGATGCAGCAATCGGTTACTTTAAAGCAGCAGGCTATACATTTGATGAAGCAACAGGCAAATTCACATCAGCTCCAGAAGGTGCGAAATTAGATTACGAAGTAATCATTCCTGCAGGCGGTGCCGGAGATCATCCAACATTCGCGATTTTAACAAAAGCAAAAGAAGTACTTGCTACAATCGGTATCACATTAAACATCAACGATCCAGCTGATACCAACGTTCTTTGGGATAAGATTGATACTGGTGAGCACGAAATGTGGGTAGCTGCATGGGGTGCGACAGTAGATCCTGATATGTATCAGATTTACTATTCAACAAATGTAATCGGTGCTGGCGGTTCTGATTCTAACCGTTACTTCATCCAGGATGATCAGTTAGACAGCTTAATTTTAGCTGCAAGAAAATCTTCTGATCAGTCTTATAGAAAAGCAACTTATAAAACTTGTCTTGATATTATCTTAGACTGGAGTGTTGAAGTACCAGTTTACCAGAGACAGAACTGCATAATCTTTAATGCAGAAAGCGTTAATTTAGATACTGTTATTCCAGATATCACAACATACTATGGCTGGATGAACGGAATCGAAAGTATTGAAATGAAATAAACTTTGTTTAAATAGAAGAATTGACAAGGTCTTTCTATTGCAATTATTACGGGGGGTTGTATTTTACAACGCCCCTAATAATTAATGAAGATGCGGCTTAGCGCAGGGGTTTGTTTCAATACAATTTGACGTTATTGGTTGGAGAGTAAAAGGGCATACTGAAATAAAAAAAGTAAAGAGGGTAAATATGTGGAAATACATTACTAAGAGAATTGCGCAGAGCGTAGTTATTTTATTCTTTGTTTCAATGATAATATATGCAATCATGCGTTGTCTTCCGACTTCTTACATTGAAACAATTGCAAGAGAAAGAGCAAGCCTTCCAGGAGCTAAAAGCTATCAGGAATGGTTAGATCAGTTAAATGCTGTTTATAAAATGGACTGCGGCATTATTGAAGGCTTCTTCGGATGGGTTTCAAAAGCAGTACGTGGAGAATTTGGTGACTCCTGGTATTACAATGTTCCAGTTACACAGAAATTCGCTTCTGTTATCTGGGATTCTTTCTATATTGGTGCAGTTGCATTTATTTTACAGATTATTATTGCAATTCCATTGGGAATTTTATCAGCCAGAAAACAGTACAGCAAGACAGACTATGCAATCACTGTTATCGCATTAATTGGTATTTCATTACCAGGATTTTTCTTTGCGACAATACTTAAACTTATCTTCTCCATCAAACTTGGCTGGTTTGATTTATATGGTAAGGTAGGAAAATATTATGATCAGCTCAGCACATGGGGACAGTTCCTCGATGTGGCAAAACATATGGTATTACCAATCGCAACATTAACAATTATCAGTATTGGTTCTTTAGTACGTTATACAAGAACAAACATGCTAGAAGTACTGAATTCCGATTTTATCCGTACAGCAAGAGCAAAAGGTCTTTCTGAAAGCAAGGTTATCAATAAGCATGCATTCAGAAATACATTAATTCCTGTTGTAACAATCCTTGGAGGAACACTTCCAAGTTTATTCGCCGGCGCAATGATTACCGAAACATTATTCCAGATTCCTGGTATCGGTTATACATCATATCAGGCAATGACCGTAGGTGACATTCCATTTTATATGTTCTATATGACATTTATGGCAGCGCTTACGCTAATGGGTAACTTAATTGCAGACGTATTATATGCAGTTGTTGACCCACGTGTACGAGTAAGTTAGGGGGTATTTCATGAGCGATTTAAACATAACACAGACTACAATAGCAGATGATGCTAATCAGAATAAACAGAATATCGTGCATGAAGATGAACGTGTCAAAGTGCTTTCGCCAAGCATGCTGGTATTCAAACGGTTCATTCGTAATAAACTGGCAATTGTGGGTACTGTCATTATTGCCATTATGTTTCTTTTTTCTTTCGTTGGAGGGATTGTAAGTCCTTATGATGAAAGTCAGGTATTTATGGGATATGAATCCATGTCCAAAGATTTCGCGAGTATGACATTAAACAGTGATTATCGTTATACCGTGAAAGAAGGAAGCGAGTTTCCTTCTTCTGCAAAGGCAGAATTCATTCTTGCCTTAAACAATGGAAAGACAACCTTCTCTTCTATGGGAACAAACTATTCCATTATTGAAGCTGGTGAGGATGTATATCAGATTGGTGTTATGGAACCAGTTGTAAAAGCAAGTGTAGTAAAAGGCATGGTAAATGTTTTAAATGCAGACGGTGTCGCAGCAGAACTGACAGAAGCATTTAAAACTGCAATCAGCGAAAAGACAGAAACTTTCACCTTAAATGGTGTTACTTATTTTGTTGTAAATGAAGGCAAGGAATACTCTTTAAATACATTAACAGAAGCTGCTCTTGCTTCTTACAATGTATTTGATGCGTACTCCGCAGATATTACATTAAGTTATGAATTCAAATATGCAGCAGAACTTGCAAAGATCAATGGCGAGACATCCTTTATGGCGGATGGCATGAACTATGTAGTGGAAGATAACAATGGAATTGAAACCATCTATCTTGTAAATGGTTCTGAAAAGACAGAATATGCATTAATGTCTGATTATGTAATCCGTGCAATGGATGATGATGTATTTTTAGATATTGACTTTAAGTTAGCACTTCAGAATGCAGTAGAAGAAAATCAGTCTTCCATTACAATTCCAGATGAAGAAGGCAATGATGTTATTTATACAATTGAACGTAAGAACGAGCAGTATACAATTAAAGCAGATACAATGACACAGGTAATCAAGGTTTATGAAGCACCTAGCAAGGAACACTGGTTAGGAACCGATGCAAACGGTATGGATATTTTAACACGTCTTATGTACGGCGGAAGAATTTCCTTAATGATCGGCTTCATCGTAGTAGTAATTGAAGTGGCACTTGGTATCGTACTTGGTGGTATCGCAGGTTACTTCGGTGGTTTCGTTGACGGTTTAATCATGCGTATCGTAGATATTTTCTACTGTATCCCAACCATGCCAATCTTAATCATCCTTGGTGCGGTTATGGATCAGAATAAGACAGATCCACAGTTACGTATCTATTTCTTAATGTTAATCATGGGTGTATTAGGATGGCCTGGTATCGCACGTTTAGTACGTGGTCAGATTTTATCCTTACGTGAACAGGAATTCATGACAGCAACAGAAGCACTTGGTATCTCTGTTCCAAGAAGAATCTTCAAGCACTTAATTCCAAACGTAATCCCACAGTTAATCGTTATGGCGACTATGGGTCTTGGTAGCATCATCTTAACAGAATCCACCTTATCTTTCTTAGGTATCGGTGTTAAGTTCCCATACGCATCCTGGGGTAATATCATCAGTTCTGTAAGTAACGTTTATGTTATGACAAACTACTGGTTTGTATGGATTCCGGCAGGTTTCTGTATTCTCTTTACAGTATTAGCGTTTAACTTTATAGGTGATGGTCTTCGTGATGCATTTGATCCTAAGATGAAGAGGTAGGTGAAAGAAACAATGTTTAAGAAAAAAGACAGTAAAAAAGGCGGCAGCTATATCTCTGCAAAAGAATCCTCCAGGATTTCCCGTGAGAACCGCAAGATTACAAAAGAATTTGAAAAGCAGAGAAATCGTAAGAACATACCAGCAAGTGAATATGTTACAACAATGAAGGATCCAAAGAATGTTGTAGAGTTTGATGACTTACACACTTATTTCTTCACTGATATCGGAACAGTTAAGTCTGTAAATGGTGTTTCTTTTGAAATACCAGCAGGAAAGACCGTTGGTATCGTAGGGGAATCTGGTTGCGGAAAATCCGTAACCAGCCTTTCCTTAATGCAGTTAGTACAGCGCCCACAGGGGCAGATCGTAAGTGGTGAAATCCGCTTCGATACTGGTAAGGAAGTATTCAATATTGCAAAGACTCCTGCAAGCGAAATGCAGAAGTTACGAGGCAACAATATCTCTATGATCTTCCAGGAACCAATGACAAGCTTAAATCCAGTATTCCGCATCGGTGCTCAGATTGATGAAGTAATCGAGCTTCATAATAAGGAGCTGTCAAAGGAAGAGATCAAGAAACGTACAATCGAAATGCTTGATTTAGTAGGAATCGCAAACTCAGAAGGTGTTTACAGAATGTTCCCTCATGAGTTATCCGGTGGTATGAGACAGCGTGTTATGATCGCTATGGCTCTTGCATGTAACCCAAGATTAATCATTGCGGATGAACCGACAACTGCTCTTGATGTTACGATTCAGGCACAGATTCTTGATATCCTTCGTTCCTTAAAGGATCAGATCAATTCTTCCATTATGTTAATTACCCATGACCTTGGTGTAGTAGCAGAAATGGCAGATTATGTTGTTGTTATGTACGCAGGACGCGTAGTGGAAAAAGGAACGGTACAGGAAGTATTCACAAATCCAAAGCACCCATATACAATCGGTCTTATGAAATCCAAACCAGTTGTAAATAAGAAAGTGGATCGTTTATACTCCATCCCTGGCAAGGTTCCGAATCCAATTAATATGCCAAATACCTGTTTCTTTAAGGATCGTTGTGAAATGTGCGTAGGAGCATGTAATGGTGAGTATCCGGAAGCAGTGAACTTAACAGATACTCATATTGTATCCTGTCATCGTTATATCAATGGAGAAGGAGGAGATAGATAATGGCTGAGATGAAAGAAGTAAATAAGTCACATAATGGGATTGAAGATATCTATACTCCTGTGACTCATAATCCAGAAAATATATTAGAAGTAAATAAATTAAAAAAATACTACCCAATCGGCGGCGGTGCTTTAACAAAGGCAAAAGGCTATGTAAAGGCGGTTGACGGTGTAAGCTTTAATATCAAGCGTGGTACGACTATGGGTCTTGTAGGCGAATCCGGCTGTGGTAAATCCACAATCGGACGTACCATCTTACGTCTTCATGAAAAATCCGGCGGTGAAGTATTATTTAACGGTGAGGAAGTGCATTCCTTAAGCAAGAAGGACTTAAGAAAGTTAAGAACGAAGATGCAGATCATCTTCCAGGATCCATTTTCCAGTCTTTCTCCTCGTCTTCCAGTTGGTGAAATCATCGGCGAAGCAGTAAGACAGCATAATATCGTTCCAAAGGAAGAGCATGAAGCGTATATCGATAAGATTATGGCATCCTGTGGTTTACAGCCATTCCATAAGGATCGTTATCCTCATGAATTCTCCGGCGGACAGCGTCAGAGAATCTGTATCGCAAGAGCACTTGCGGTAAATCCGGAATTCGTTGTATGTGATGAACCAGTTTCTGCTCTTGATGTTTCCATTCAGGCACAGATCATCAACTTATTAAAGGATCTTCAGGAAGAATATAATTTAACATACCTGTTTATCTCACACGATTTATCCGTTGTGGAACATATCTCTGATACCGTTGGTGTTATGTACCTTGGAACTATGGTGGAATACGGCGAGAAGGAAGATATCTACCGTGAACCGCTTCATCCATATACAAAGGCATTATTCAGTGCGATTCCAATGCCAGATCCAAACGCTAAGATGAACCGTATCATCTTAAAGGGAAGTATTCCAAGTCCTGCAAACCCACCAAAGGGATGTAAGTTCCATACACGTTGTGAGCACTGCATGGAAGTTTGTAAGACAACTCCTCCAGAACAGTATGATGCTGGAAATGGACATGTTGTAGCTTGTCACTTATATAATAAAAATAAATAAGAAGACAGGTACATTGAAAGCATGAAACGCATCAAATGTATGATATAAAACATATGGTATAAGACATATGATATGAAAGAATTGGATGGAAATCATCCAGTATCCCTGATGGTTACAGGAGGCAGCAATGCGCTCTATGGCTGTCAGGGATTTCTTTTATTAAGGAAGACGACATAGGGGATAAGGGAAGACGGCATAAGGGGAAAAAGGTCGGCTTTAGCAGTGACGAAGCTACTTTGTTGTGGTCGATATTCAGCCAGGATTTTGATATAATAGTGAATGGAGAAATCAGATGGCAGGAATGCTTTAGATAGAGGAATGGAGAAGGAAAGAAAATGGATAGATTAAGGGAAGATTTCGTGGAAAAAGATATGGATACCGGTATGGAAGGGGAGAACGCCAATTCAAAAGAGAATGGTGCTCATCATCCGTCCGAAGATGATGGGAGACGAATCGCCAATATGAATATTGAGGGGATGCCTTGGTATACAAAGGAGATTTCCGAAGAAGAGAGAATCAGACGGGCGATGGAACCGACTCTGAATGGAAGAGAGACAAGAAAGCTCATTTTCAGTGCACTAGGAGCTTCACTTCTTGTAGGGCTTGTATTTATTATCGGGCTTGCATTGTTTGTATGCTTCTGTCTGTATGTATGGTTTGACTAATAGAATAAGAGGCATCTATGAAGGATGCCATTCCTATTTAAAATAAAAAACAGAACAAATATTCCAATATGCTTGCAGGAAAACGGAGAGAATGTTATAATAAACACAAACAAATGTTTGGTTTATCGTAGCATTCTCTTTTTTCATTCATAGGAAATTGCTCTGCAATTCCCTATGAATGAAAAAGAATATGATAAGTCATAGCGGCCAGAATGGGTAAACAGATTGCAGGCAAGAAATTTAGATGGAATCGGGTGATATAAGTGGTAATACAAGAGAATATGTCTATGGAAGAGAAGCTTTCCATATTAGCAGATGCAGCAAAGTATGATGTGGCCTGTACTTCAAGCGGAGTGGATCGCAAGGGCAAAGAGGGCAGCATTGGAAGCGCATTTCAAAGCGGAATCTGTCATACTTTTACGGCGGACGGCAGATGCGTATCTCTATTAAAAATTCTTTTTACAAATGAATGTATTTTTGACTGTAAGTATTGTATTAACAGAAGCTCCAATGATGTGAAGAGAACGACATTCACACCGGACGAGGTATGTAATCTTACAATTGAGTTTTATCGCAGGAATTATATTGAAGGGCTGTTTTTAAGTTCAGGCATTCTGCATTCTCCGAATTACACAATGGACTTGATCTATCAGACCTTAAAGAAACTGCGCTGTGAATATCATTTCAATGGATATATCCATTGCAAGGCGATTCCGGGAGCAGATCCGGAATTAATCGAGCTTGCTGGGTGGTATGCAGACCGAATGAGCGTGAACCTTGAACTGCCGACTGCGGATGGATTAAAGAATCTCGCACCTCATAAGTCCAGAAAGAATATCCTAAACCCAATTCGTCAGATTCAGTCCGGAATTGAGGAAAGCCAAGAACTTCTTGGCATGTCTGGTGGGAATAAAGGTGCATACTGGCATACGAGAAGGAAGTTAGAAGGAAAGACCATTGAACAGAAGCGGAAGGAAGATGCAATTCGTTATCAGAGTACCAAGAGAATTGATAATACAGGGCAGTTAGATAATACAGGTAAGTTAGGCAATGTAGGCAAGCTAGATAATGCAGGTAATTTAGACAATACCGGCAAGTTAGGGACACTGAAAAAAAAGAGTTCTATTATCCTTCCGGGAGAAGCAGAAGAAAGAAACTGGGTGCAGAGTGCACCTACCGGGTTATCAAAGATATCCCAGTTTGCAGGCAGCAGAGGTTTCGTGCCGGCGGGACAGAGTACGCAGATGATTATTGGAGCGACACCGGAGACTGATTTTGAGCTGATTTCGGTTACGGAAGCACTATATCAGAAGTTTGATTTGAAGCGTGTGTTCTATTCCGCATTTATCCGAGTGAATGATGACAGTGCGCTTCCAGTTATTCCAGGAGGGCCACCATTATTAAGAGAGCATAGACTGTATCAGGCAGACTGGCTGTTACGCTATTACGGATTTATGGCAGGAGAGCTGCTAACAAAGGAGCGACCGAATTTTAATGTGTATCTGGATCCAAAATGCAACTGGGCACTAGGACATTTAGAGGAGTTTCCGGTGGAAGTGAATAAAGCAGATTATTATACGCTTTTACGTGTGCCAGGAATCGGGCCAAAGTCGGCAGGCCGTATTGTAAAGGCAAGGCGGATGGCTTCGTTGAATTTTGCAGATTTAAAGAAACTTGGAGTGGTATTAAAAAGAGCGTTATACTTTATTACCTGTGATGGTAAGATGATGTATCCGACAAAGATTGAAGAGAACTATATTACAAGACAGTTATTAAATCTAAATGAAGCGCTGCCAAAGCATATCACAAATGATGGAATGACATATGAGCAGCTTTCCTTATTCCAGATTCCGAATTTTTCATAAGTAGAGGGGATAAAAAGATGAAACCAGTTAAGATTGTACAGTGTGTAGATTCCGTAGAAGGAATCTTCACTGCTGTCTATGATGCCTGGGCCATGAAATATGGTCATGAGTTTATAAAGCTTGAGGTAATTGGCATGGATGAGAGTCTGAATTATGAACTCTTTTCCGAGTATGTATTAGTAGAGCCGGATTCTCTAAAAGCAGAGAAGGTTGCAAAGTCCATTCGTTCAAAGATTTCAGAGCAGGCATATGAACTTGTGGTGAAGGCAGCATTATCAAGTGATGTCAGGAAGGCAGATGCGATTTATCATTTCTTAGTGAGAGGATTTTTGATGGGAAAGAAAGTGGTGGATAATCTGTCAGACCCATATGTGCAGCAGATATTTGAGATGAATCGTTTTGTTGGAAATGAGACCCATTTTTTTAAAGGATTTTTACGATTTGTGGAATTAAAGAATGGTATTTTACTTGGAAAGATGGAGCCAAAAAGTAATATTGTAGAGCTTTTAACACCTCATTTTGCGGATCGTTTTGCAGCAGAGAATTTTATGATTGTGGATATGAAACGTGGAGTGGCGTCCATTCATCAGAGAAATCAGGAATGGTTTATGACAGCACTTGAGGAAGAGCAGATGGAAGCACTTGCCGCTTATGACACGGAAGAGACGGAATATTCCGTACTGTGGAAGGCATTTTTTAAAAGTGTGGCTATTAAGGAGCGAGAAAATTATAATCTTCAAAGAAATCAAGTACGCCTGCGCTACCGCAAGCATATGACGGAATTTCAGGAGTAGAATATTATACACAGAGAAATACATATTTCTAATAACAAGTGGAATACTATCCGAGTAAAGTTAATTAATATAAATAGGAGGAGTATCCATGAAAAAGCTTTATGTAATCTTAGGAGTATGCATGATTTGCTTGTTTGGATTCGCGGCTTGTACGAATGATGATGCCAATGGTGATACCAACAATGGAACCACAAATAACGGAACAACGAATAATGGCACAACAAACAATGGTACAACAAACAATGGTACAACGAATAACGGCACAACTAATAATGGTGCTGGAACAATCAATAATGGTACTGGAACAACAAATGGTACAACCAATAATGGTGTAACCAATGGAACTACGAACAATGGAACAACAAACAATGGCGTAGGAACAACAAACGGAACAACAAACGGAACAACAACCAATAATGGTGTAACCAATGGAACAACCAATAATGGAACTAATAATTCCGTAACAAATGGTACTGGCACAGATACAGTTGGCGGAGCAGTTGACGATGTAGTAGATGGAATCGGAAATGCGGTTGACGATGTAGCGGATGATGTTACTGGTACAAGAAAATAAAAGTATATAGTTGTATTATCAGCAAAAAGACTGCAAGTCTGGAAGAGTAATATCCTGGCTGCAGTCTTTTTATTTAAGAAATTGGTTTTGTAATGCGATATAGATAGCAGAAGTGGTCTTCTGCGATAACTTTTTTTTCATATTTCAAACCTAGCTTTTCGGCAAACTTCTGAGAGGGGATATTCTCTTGATCAATAAGGGCAGTGACAGAAGGAATATCCAGATAGTCAAAGGCAAAGGAAAGAATGGCCTGGCAGGCTTCTAATGCATAGCCTTGTCGTTTATAAGGAGTAGAAATCAGATATCCAATCTCTAATTCCACCTGATTATCCACTTCATTATTCTGTAGACCGCAGTGCCCAATTAGTTGATCAGAATCTTTTAAGAAGACACCCCAGTATCCATAGCCAAAGAAGCAATAGATATTTTTGATATAAGCTTCGTGTTTTTTGATGGCGATATCTAAATCTAAATCAATATCGTCTGCAAATTCCCTCATGCCCTTTTCGGCGTAGATGGCATGAAGGGCAGGAATATCATTTTCTGTTAATTCACGCACAATCAGACGATTCGTTACCGCGATGGTGAGTGGCTCATTATTAAAGCGCTTTAAGACGTCAGAGGCAAAGTCATAGGTAATCTCATCAAAGCCTTCAATCAGAATCTGTGCCTTGCTTAAATTCTGTTTTCCAGAATTTTTATTAAGAAAACCAATACATGGGATTTTGGCGGCATAAGAGGCATTTACTCCATTTGTGGAATCTTCGATGACAACACATTCGTTTGCTTTTACGCCAAGCTTGTTAAGTGCCAGCAGAAAGATATCCGGAGCAGGTTTTGAATGTGGAAGATCCATTCCAGAAATCAGATGGTCAAAGTAAGGTTCTAGTCCAAGGGAATGAAGATTATAGCGGATGGCATCCATTGGAGAAGAGGAGGCAACGGCTAAAGAGACGCCGTGGTTATAAAGATCGATGATAAATTCTTCGGTTTCAATCAGATGTTTTTTTGCTTCGGTATTGGCAGTAAGGATTTCCTCTACACTATAAGAAAGATGAAAGTCTTTTATCATTTGTTCAGCCATATATTTTGTGGTATTGCCGATAAAGTCATAGCAGTAATTTTCAGGTATTGTTACGCCTAGATTTTTCATGGCCAGAAAACCGGCTTTGGCATGAAGTGGTTCGCTGTCTACGAGTACCCCATCCATGTCGAAGATAACAGATTTAAGCATATAGCACCTACTTTTTGATAAATTTTAAATAATCTGTAATAATGATAGCATATCTCAGAAAAATGTAAAGAATTTAATGGGACAGGTTTCATTGCCCTAAAGTAGTGTGTTCTGGTATAATAGAATAAGAAATGAACGTAATGTAAGAAAGGAGCAGCAGCATCAAGAATGCTGCATGTGAAGCATATGCCATTTATTAATACGAAAACAACAGTTAAGATTTCAAAGGAACAGGAAGAAATCATAAAAAGCAAATTAGGAGAAGCAATCACGCTGATTCCAGGAAAGAGCGAAACATGGCTGATGGTAGGTTTTGAGGATGAGTATTCTCTTTATTTTAAGGGACAGGCATCAGAAAAGATTGCGTTTGTAGAAGTAAAGATATTTGGTAAGGCAGATGACGCAGCCTATGATAAGCTGACTGCGGCCATCTGTGATATATATAAAGAAGTACTTATGATTCCAGGTGATAAAATCTACGTTAAATACGAAGAAGTAGATCACTGGGGATGGAATGGAATGAACTTTTAATTTGTTTTGCGGACAAGAAGCCTTTCAAAGAGAAGCCCGGCAAGAAACCAGGCAGGTGCATAGTCCAGACGGATAACACCTTTTATATTAAGTTTTGCCTTGCTATAATCCCATGGGCAGGCTTTGTGCTTTTTTAGGACGGTACCTGTTAAAAATTCGGCTAAGAAGATACAAAGTGTATACACAAAGCCACGGATGGCAGCACATCGATTTTTAAGAAGTTGGTAGACTGGGCTGAGACATGCAGCCATTCCGTAGATTGGAAACATCCATACAGAAGTTCTGCAAGGTAACTTTTTATCTGTATGTTTGATGAGCGAACCAAGTCCGGTCCAAAAGCATTCCAGACACCAACCGGTTAGGCCACAGAGAAAAAAATCTGTGACAAAATTTTTTTTCATAAGTACCTCCTTATTGGCTTACTATAAATGAAAAAGAACATGGTATACAATAAGTGGTATGATAGAGTTCTTTTGCTAATAGTATCTGCCAAATAAGTAGTGGTATACAGTAGAAAAATTCCCAGTATTAGAAGAACATAGGGAAAGATGAGGAGAAAAGGAAATGGAAATTGAACGCAAGTTTAAAGTAGCGACACTGCCAGAGAATTTA
>CALZIE010000042.1 GCA_945787565.1 uncultured Lachnospiraceae bacterium | reverse complement strand
GAACTTGGCATGATCCGTTATAGAAGAGATGTGCTAAGGGAAGGAACGGTACTGCCGGATCTTGTGATTGTGGAGTTTGCAGTGAATGATGAAGGAGATGAGACAAAAGGACGATGCTACGAAAGTCTGATTCGTGAAATCCTAAGCGAAGGAAATACTCCAGCCATTATCCTTTTATTTGCTGTATTTGCAGATGACTTTAATTTACAGGAACGGTTAAGTCCTGTGGGATTTCATTATCATCTTCCTATGGTCAGTGTAAAGGATGCAGTAGTAGAGCAGTTTTATGAGGATGAGGAAGAAAAGAAGATTATATCCAAGAATCAGTTTTTCTACGACTGCTACCATCCAAGCAACTTAGGGCATAAGATTATGGCAGACTGTATTCGTTTTTGTGTGGAACAAGAAGAATGCGAGTCAGAATCAGTAGAAAGTGTCATCGAGACAAAACCAGTCATGGGGCCAGCGTTTGATCAGATTCAGATGTTTGACCGAGACAGTGCATCTCAATATGCATTTATTAAGGAAGGAAACGAATGGGAGACGGATACCGAATTACAGTGCGTTGAAATGGATGCCAATCCATATCAGACAGCAGAATTCACACATAACTGGATGCATACCCCGTTATGTGTGGAGCACAGTTTCTGCCTTACGGTAAAGAGTGAGGCACTGTTTTTGGTATACAAAGATTCGGGTGACAATGCGTTTGGAAGTGCAGAAGTCTACATAGATGGAAAATATACTCTGACAGCTGACCCTCATGTCAATGGATGGACCCACTGCAATGCAATCCTTCTATATGAAGAAGTGGTATTACAGGAACATACGATAGAAATCAGAGTAGAACCTCAAAAGAAATTCACCATTCTTGGGTTTGCAACGGCAGTTATTGCATAGATGATTTATAAGGAATAAAAAGCCACCCTATCTTTGATACAGATATCATCGTTATCTGTATCAAAGATAGGGTGGCTTTTGTTGATTGACACTAATTCAGACTTTCCACTCTCCATACCGGATGGATTTGGTGATAAAGAGAAGAATGAAAAAAGTGACGGCAGAAAACAGGCAGCCGCTAAGAAGCAGGATAATGTTATTAAAACTGGTGATGGAATGAACAAACAGGTAGAAGCGGTAGAAGAAGGAGGAGCAGAGTGCTGCAATAATCCCAGGCTTTAGAATGGTGTTCACGGCATCAAAAGGAGCGTGTACATTCCGGTAAACAACAAAGGCGTCTAAGAAAGTAATCAAAAGCTGGCTGATCAGCTGGCTAATTAGGTATCCGGTGATTCCAAGTTTCGGAATTAGGACAATCATAATCACAATTCGGCAGGAACTGCCGAGGATGGAATTAATAAAGGTTAAGTGTGCTTTCCCAAGACCGTTGATAATGCTGCTTAGTGTAGTCGCCATGTATAAAAACGGGCAGAGCCAGGATAATATCATTAGGTAAGTGCCGGCACGAGGCTCATGAAAAACGGCATTTCCAAGATCGGAACCAAAAGACATAAACAGACCCGTGCTGAAAATTCCAAGGATTATGCTGTATTTGATGGTAATGGATACGGTCTTTGCAATTAGGGAATGGTTCGCTTTTGCATTGGCTTCTGAAATAGTGGGAAGTAAAAGCACGGACAGAGAGTTTGTCAGGGTAGAAGGAAACATTAAAAATGGCAGGGTCATTCCGCTTAAGATTCCGTATACGCTGAGTGCCTCTACATTAGATAACCCGGAGCTTTTTAGCATAGTTGGAATCATGATGGATTCAAAGCTGTGCAGAATGCTAAGAAGCAGGCGGTTTCCCGTTAATGGAAGACTTATAATGCCAAGTCCTTTATAGTATTCCTTATCGGATTTATTTACAGAGCATACAGGAGAGTCTTCTGTATTTTTTTCTCTTTCTGGTTTGCTAAATGCTAAAGATATGATATTATAGATGTTCGAGGCGATTTCTCCGATAACAAGGCCGAATACAGCAAGTTCGCATGTTGCGGTTGCTTTCCCACCCCCGATTTTAATGGCGATTAGGTAAACAGCAATCACGCGGATTACCTGTTCTGCTAACTGTGTTGTAGCTGGAACGAATGTCTTCTTAAGTCCATAGTAGTAGCCGTTGATGCAGGCGGTAACGCCGCAGAAAGGGAAAACAACAGCTAGGATTTGAAGAGAAGAGGTACAGGCTTCCTCAAGCAGCACTTTCTTTGCAATAAACCCTGCATTTACATAAATCAGGATGGAGAGAAGACAGGATAGTGTAAGAGAGATGAAAAGGCCGGCCCGCAGGACCTTTTTGGCCCCTTTGTGATTACCATAGCCAACTTCTTCTGCTACCATCTTAGAGATACCAGTCTGAAGGCCGGAGGCGTAAATGGTAAAGCACACCCCGTAGACGGGGAATACAAGTTGATAGATTCCAAGCAGTTCAGCACCGAGGGCTTTTGATAAAAAAATTTTATAAAAGAATCCAATGACTCTGGTTAAAAGGCCTGCGATGGTAAGGATGAGCGTTCCTTTTAGGATGGTGTTTTTACCCATGATTTCTAACTCCTTTATTTTTGTAGGTCCTGTAACAAAAAAGGATTTTGAATTAATTAAATATATTCGGACAAAGAGTGCTTCATACCAGAAAAAGCAGAGAAAGAATGATTTGAAAATCAGGTAAAAAAAGTTGTACACAATTTGAGTAAAGGTATTGACAAATACGTCACCGAGGTATAATATATCTATATCCTAGTGAATTACTAGGAAATGAAAAACGTCACACTTTCTGTGATGGTACGTAATATAATTACAAGAAGTGAAAACACTTTAAAAAAATAGAAAAAAGCGACATAAGAATCGCTTGAAATGATGGAAGAGGAGATAGTGAGGATGGACAAGAAAATTTATTTAGACAATGCTGCAACGACACAGACAAGAGTAGAAGTTGTAGAAGCAATGCTCCCATATTTTAATGAGAAGTATGGCAATCCTTCCAGCGTATATGAATTCGCATCCCAGAGCAAAAAAGCAGTAACAGAGGCAAGAGATACGATTGCAAAGGCGATTAATGCAGCAAGCAACGAGATCTACTTCACAGGTGGTGGTTCCGAATCTGATAACTGGGCATTAAAATGCACAGCAGAAGCTTACAAAGAAAAAGGAAATCATATTATTACTTCTAAGATTGAACATCATGCGATTCTTCATACTTGTGAATACTTAGAAAAAAACGGATTTGAAGTTACTTATCTTGATGTAGATGAAAACGGAAGCGTTAACTTAGAACAGTTAAAAGCGTCAATCCGTCCAACTACTATTTTAATTTCTATTATGTTTGCAAATAATGAAATCGGTACAATCCAGCCAATAAAAGAAATCGGTGAGATTGCAAAGGCAAACGGTATCTTATTCCATACAGATGCAGTTCAGGCATTTGCACAGGTTGAAATTGATGTAAACGAATTAAATATTGATATGTTAAGCGCAAGTGGTCATAAGATCAATGGACCAAAGGGAATCGGTTTCCTTTATATCAGAACAGGCTTAAAGCTTCGTTCTTTCATCCATGGAGGCGCTCAGGAAAGAAGAAGACGTGCCGGTACTGAAAATGTGCCAGGTATTGTAGGTTTTGGCAAAGCAACTGAAATTGCGATGGCAACATTAAAGGAACGTCAGGAATCTGAAATCGCATTAAGAGACTATGCAATCGACCGTGTATTAGCAGAAGTGCCATACACAAGATTAAACGGTGACAGAAGAAAACGTCTTCCAAACAATATGAACTTCAGCTTCCAGTTTATCGAAGGGGAATCCCTTTTAATTATGTTAGATATGCAGGGTATCTGCGGTTCTTCTGGATCTGCATGTACATCCGGATCCTTAGATCCTTCTCATGTACTTCTTGCAATCGGACTTCCTCATGAAATCGCTCATGGTTCTTTACGTCTTACATTAAGCCATGACACAACAAAGGAAGATATCGATTACACAATCGAAAAAGTGAAGGAAATCGTAGCAAAATTAAGAGAGATGTCTCCATTATACGAAGATTTTATGAAGAAGCATAACAGATAGTCAGAATAGATAAGAAATTAGCGGAGGAATATATTATGTACAGTGAAAAAGTAATGGATCATTTCCAGCACCCAAGAAACGTTGGAGAATTAGAAAATGCAAGCGGTGTAGGTACCGTTGGTAACGCAAAATGCGGTGATATCATGAGAATGTACCTTGATATCGATGAAAATCAGGTAATCAGAGACTGTAAGTTCAAGACTTTCGGATGTGGTGCAGCAGTTGCAACAAGCAGCATGGCAACAGAATTAGTAAAAGGTCTTACTGTACAGGAAGCACTTAAGGTAACAAATAAAGCAGTTATGGATGCTCTTGATGGACTTCCACCAGTAAAAGTACACTGCTCTTTATTAGCAGAACAAGCAATTCATGCAGCTCTTTGGGATTATGCAGAAAAGCACGGAATTAAGATCGAAGGCTTAACAAAACCAAAGAATGATATTCACGAAGATGAAGAGGAAGTAGTAGAAGAATACTAATTCCAATAAGCGATAATCAGCATTTCTTTTTGATTACATCTTGCCGTTTGATTCACAATGCACTATAATCAGGAATGATTGATAAATGAACTTAGATGGAATACTTGATATATAGTGCAAAGGAAAGGAATTATTCGGATGAAGAAAGTAGTAGTTGGTATGTCAGGCGGAGTCGACTCTTCGGTGGCAGCATATCTGTTAAAAGAAGCGGGATATGAAGTGATTGGTGTAACCATGCAGATCTGGCAGGATGAAGATACCTGCACACTGGAAGAGAACGGCGGATGCTGTGGTCTTAGCGCGGTGGAAGATGCAAGAAGAGTGGCGGACTCCCTTGGGATTCCATATTATGTTATGAACTTCAAAAATGAATTCAGAGAAAATGTAATTGATTATTTCGTAGATGAATACCTAAAGGGCAAGACACCAAATCCTTGTATTGCCTGCAACCGTTATGTGAAATGGGAATCTTTATTAACAAGGTCTCTGTCTATTGGAGCGGATTATATTGCGACTGGTCATTATGCCAGAGTCGTACAGTTAGAGAACGGAAGATATGCCTTAAAGAAGTCTGCGACGGCAGCAAAGGATCAGACTTACGCTCTTTATAATCTGACTCAGGAACAGTTATCCCGTACACTGATGCCGGTTGGTGAATATACAAAGGATGAGATTCGTGCGCTTGCAGAAAAGATTGGACTTTTAGTAGCGAACAAACCGGATTCTCAGGAAATCTGCTTTATCCCAGATCATGATTATGCTTCTTTCATTACCGATTATACCGGTAAGGAGATCAAGGAAGGAAACTTTGTTGATACATCTGGAAAGGTACTTGGTAAGCATAAGGGAATCATCCACTATACCGTGGGACAGAGAAAGGGCCTTGGTATTGCTCTTGGCAAGCCGGCTTTTGTTGTTGAGATTCGTCCGGAAGCAAATGAAGTGGTGATTGGAACGAACGATGAAGTATTTACTGATTGCCTGTATGCAGATAATTTAAACTGCATGTCAGTGGAACGTTTTGAGGACGGGATGGAAGTAATGGCGAAGATCCGTTACAACCATGAAGGAGCGAAATGCAAGCTGACTATGGTTTCCGACGATGTGGTAAAATGCGAGTTTGAACAACCACAGCGTGCCGTGACACCAGGACAAGCAGTAGTTTTCTACCAGGGCGACATCGTAGCCGGCGGCGGCACCATTCTCGGAAAGACGATAGTTTATTAATTGAAAAGCAGTAAGGCTATCATACTAAGAAGTGAATTTTTCTTCTCTTAGTATGACAGCCTTATTTTTCATATATGGAATATAACAGAACAGGAAGGTTTGTTAAAACTAACTTAAGCCTGTTTCCTTGGTTTTGGAATAAGAATTTTTTCAATCTTTTCAGCGATTTGAGACCAGTCATGAGTGTCATTGTAGAGAATATAGCATGGGATTGGAAGCGTGTGCATAATATGTTCCTCCAGGTCTTTACGAGTTTTTAGATAGGTGAGAAGACCAGGATAGCCGGTTAGGGAATGAAGTTTACCATAAGGAGAATGCTCTAGCCAGTCGCAGACTCTGTGTTCCCATTCTGGGACGCCGGATGAGGAACTGCGCTCTTTGGAGGCCGCTTTCGTAGTGGCGGCGATATTTGTGGGATTGAGATAGATTAGAACTGGATTTAGGTCTTTGACGAGTTCAATCAGGTGAAGGATATGTAAGGTGATTTCTTGGTCAGTCTGATTATGAAATAGAAGAAGTTCATTGATGTGGTTTTGAAGAAGGGTACATTCGAAGATATAATGATTCTCGTTTTGTACGGCATCGATGCCAAAGTGTTTCCAACGATCATAATGCTTTTGTTTGAAGAATTCGGTAGACTTGCGTCCATCGTATATTTCATAACTTGCAAGAAGGTCTAAGAGTGTGCCATCTTCTGGCTTAATACCAAGTTCAAGGTATGGGATGACAGCATAATCAGATTCTATGGACATATGTTCTTTGATGGTGGTTTCGTATGCAGGATAGTTTTTAAAAAAGGATGGCAGATCAGAAAGCGGGACACAGGCACACCAGGATAAGTCGGCTGGGTGAAGTTGCCCTTCGTTATAACATGTGGCAGGAATGCCATGACTGGTAAGAAGTTCATATGTCTTTTGTGACAGGGTTGATTTACCGGTACCAGGTAGTCCTTCAAATAGAATGAGTCGGTTAGGTAACATAAGATTTCCTCCCTTTTAAAATACATATTCTGTGAATTGCCAGCTTCTCTTTTTTAGAAGCTGGCATTCCTTTTATAGCTTAATCTGAACTGGCTTACGTTCTTTAAAAATAGTATAATACGAAAAGCCAAGTTCGTTAAGAAGATTCTTAGCCTTTTTAAAATCATAAGCTAAATGCTCTGGTTTATGAGCATCCGATCCGATTGAAAGAATGGTTCCACCTAATTCCTTGTACCGCTTTAAAATCTCCATCTTTGGATGTGGCCTGTTAAGACCATACTTAAACCCAGAAGTATTCAGTTCAATTCCTTTCCCGGATACGATCAGTTTTTTTAGTGCTTCATCCAGAATATCCTGATAGTCTGACGCATTATAGTCCTTTTCCGTATCCCGTACATAGCGGATCATATAATCCAGATGTCCATATACATCAAAGCAGGAATAAAACGAAGCATTCTCCTTAATAGAGGTAAAATAATCTCTGAGTCCAGTTTCCTTTGTCTTGCCTATCCAGTATGCATCATAATATGGATCTGTATTTTCTAACACATGGGTAGAGCCGATCACAAAATCAAATGGGAATTCATTTACCATCTTTTTGTAGAAAGCTCTTGTCTTTTCCCGAATGGCAGGTTCATTTCTAAGTCCTAGTTCCACACCGGTAAGAATTTCAATCTGCCCTCGGTATTGTTCCTTTAAATCACTTATCATTTTAAAATAATCTTCCACACAAAAAGTAAAGCTCCACGTTTCCACGCCTAAGCTTGGATACAAAAAATCATAATGATCCGTAAAACAGATCATATTCAATCCTTTATCAATGGCCCCTTTAACCATATCCTCCATACGAGCCTCGGAATCGGAAGAAAAGCAGCTGTGCATATGGAAGTCTGAAAAAATCATTCTCATTATCCCCTTTCGTATTAAGAGTAGACGTGATTAGGCTGTCAAAACCCCAATGCCAGCAGGTGCAAGTCTATTCACTAATTAGTTGAATAGAAGAAATGTCCGGAGAGGCAATCAGGGAGTAGTTGGTGTAGTAGACAACGAAACCTGGTTTGCCGCCGCTTGGTTTTTTGATGTTTTTCTTTTCCGAGTAGTCGATTTCTACTTTTTCAGCATCACGGCCCTTAGAGTAGTAAGCGGCTAGCATGCCGGCTTCCTCGAAGGTGCGGTCTGGAAGTTCTTCTCCATTTGTTTTTACGATAACATGAGAACCAGGGATTCCTTTTGCATGGAACCACCAGTCATTTCCTGTTGCAAAATTAAAAGTAAGTTCATCATTCTGATAGTTGTTCTTTCCAACATACATATGATACCCATCGGAAGAAAGATAGTGGAATGGTTTCGAAGTGATCTTCACCTTCTTCATTCCTTTTCCTTTGTTTCCAGGACCTTTCTTTGCGCTGTAATGACGTTTGATATAGCCAAATTCCATTAGCTCTTCTTTTAATTCGACCAAATCTTCTTCTGCCATTGCAATATCTAAAGAGGTGCGGATGGAGTCTAAATGATCCAGTTCAGATTTTGTTGTGATAACAAGCTTGGTAAGTGCCTCATAAGTACGTTTCAGTTTCGCATATTTCTCAAAATAAGATTTTGCATTTTCCATTGCAGTCTTTGTTTCATCAAGAGGAATGGTGATGTCCTCATTCGTATAATAATTTAAGGCGGTCATTGACTTTGCACCTGGCTCAACATTGTAGCCGTAGGTTGTTAAAAGTTCGCCGTATACTTTATACTTGTCCCTCTTTTCGGTATCCTTTAACTGCTTTAACTGAAGATCATACTTTTTGGATTCTCGCTCAATCGCATTGGATACAATACGGCGTAAATCCGATGATTTCTGACGGATACGGGTTATCGTGTTTTTCGAAGCGTAATAATCCTCTAACAGATTGGAAATGGACGCGTATTCTTTGACACTAATATCTTCACGGCCTTCATAACAGCTAAGTCTTGTGCTGGAGAATTCAAGAGGTGCCTTGCCTTCGTATACGATATTCGGTGTATAGGATTCTTCCCGTACCTCATCCATTAAGCGACACAGATTATTATAAAGATGAATACCAACTTCTTCGGAAATGGAAGAGGTGCTGATTTCACCATCTAAGCTGGCGCGGTGGCAGATTTCATTTGCGAGAAGAGGGGAGATGCCGGTTAAGGTCTTATAAATTGCCTGCATTAGGTTCATTGGCTTTCCTAAGACATGTTCCTTGAACTCTTCTAAGGTAATGGTATGTGGATCGAATTTGCCTTCTGTCTTTGGAATGAAATAATCCCTGCCTGGCAGAACTTCACGCACAGAACTTACCATATTGGAAATGTGCTTGATGCTGTCTACGATTTTAAAATTCTCATCAGTAAAAATAATATTGCTGTGTTTTCCCATGATTTCTACAATGAGATATTTTTTACGAAGATCGCCCATTTCATCTAAATGCTCGATTTCCATCTGAACGATTCGTTCCAGACTTGGCTGTGAGATGGATACAATTCTTGCACTATTTAGATGTTTTCGTAAAAGCATACAAAAATTTGGAGCAGTAAGAGGATTTGGTTTTGTATTTTCTGTAAAATAAATTAAAGGAAGACCAGCTCCAGCGGAGATGAAGAGCTTGTGCTGGTCGTAATTCTTAATGGTAAGGACAAGTTCATCCTTTTCTGGCTGACTGATTTTAACAATACGTCCGCCGAGTAATTTTTCTTTCATTTCGCATACTATATTTGAAATGACAAAGCCGTCTAAAGCCATGATTGTTACCTGCCTTTTTAAGTTTTTTGTCGATTATTTTTAAAATCATTCGAATCCACAGAGCCATAAGATAGGCTCTGATTTATATAGTTTCATTCGCATGGACATTATTATACCATATGTGGAATGGACATAAAAGGAAAAGCTTTTTGGGATACTGGAAGCAGAGAAGAGAAAATAGGATAAAAGCAGAAAAAGGTGTTAGAAAAAACTAAATATGTAACGGATAATAAAATATTAATAATCATTTATTTGACATTATTCCATAATATACATATAATAAACTTCAGGATTGAAAAGCAGTGCCGCGCAAATGAATGGAGGAATGCTATGAAATTTTTAAATAAGCTACAACGAAAATTTGGGAAATATGCAGTTCCAAATCTGATGTACTATATCATAATCCTATATATTATCGGGATAGTGTTAAATGTGGTAAATCCATATTTATATTATAGTCTACTTGCGTTTGACGTGGAGAAAATCCTCCAAGGGCAGATATGGCGTTTAGTGACGTTTCTGATTCAGCCAGTAAGCAGTCTTAATCTGTTTTTACTGTTTGAATTGTACTTATATTATATGATAGGTACTTCACTTGAAAGGGCATGGGGTTCTTTCCGTTTTAATCTTTATTTCCTTAGCGGTATACTATTTAATATTCTGGGTGCAATCTTAGTTTATGCGATTACAGGTGCTACGATTGATGTGTCACTGACCTATATCAATCAGTCTATGTTCTTTGCATATGCTGCGTTATATCCAAATGTTCAGCTATTGTTATTTTTTGTTATTCCAATTAAGATCAAGTACCTTGGCATTATGTATGGTGTAGTATATTTATACGAGGCGTTTACGTATCTGCGTGGTGGATACTGGCTTAATACAGTAACAATGATTTTTGCATTAGCGAACTTCTTGTTATATTTCTTTGCAACAAGAAATTATAAGAGAGTATCACCAAGAGAATATAAGAGAAAAGCGAAATTTAAGCGTGAGGTACGAAATGCTTATAATCCAGATAATGTGATTCAGTTCCGCGGAAAACAGACGGTTACAAGACATAAATGTGCAGTTTGCGGTAGAACTGAACTAGATGATGACAATCTGGAATTCAGATTTTGTTCAAAGTGTGATGGGAATTATGAATATTGTATGGACCATCTCTATACTCATGAACATGTTCATCATAATCACACCGACAACAAGGAAAGTAATAGTTAAAGAGAGGACTTTTTAAGATGCAGAAAAAGACGAAAATTATTTGTACCTTAGGACCGGCAACATCTTCCGAAGAGAAAATCAAGGAATTAGTGTTAAACGGCATGGATATTGCAAGACTTAATTTTTCACACGGAACTCATGCGGGCCATGGTGAAATGATTCGTAAAATAAAGAATGTAAGAGAAGAGCTTGGTATTCCAGTAGCAATTTTACTTGATACAAAGGGACCAGAAATCAGAACAGGCTTAGCTGAAAATGATACACCTTATGTTCTTGAAAAAGGAAACACAGTTGTTGTTACAACAAGAGACGTTGCATGTAATGCAGACGTAATCAGCGTAACATACAAAGATATGCCAGAAGACGTAGCAGTTGGCGGATCTATCTTAATCGCTGATGGTTTAGTTGAATTAAGAATCAAATCCATCGAAGGAACAGAAGTTACTTGTGAAGTTGTAAACGGTGGCGAACTTGGAAGCCGTAAGGGTGTTAACATCCCTAACTGTAAGTTAAGACTTCCTGCAATTACAGAACAGGATCGCGCAGATATCATTTTCGGTATTAATGAAGGCGTTGACTTCATCGCAGCTTCTTTCATCCGTAATGCAGATGCAGTTCGTGAAATCAGAAGCATCTTAAAAGATTCTGATTCTGACATTCAGATCATTTCTAAGATCGAAAACATGGAAGGTGTTGAAAATCTTGATGAAATCATCGAAGAATCTGACGGTATCATGGTAGCCAGAGGTGACCTTGGTGTAGAAGTGCCAGCTGAAACACTTCCTTTCCTTCAGAAGACTATGATTCGTAAATGTAATGCTGCATTCAAGCCAGTTATTACAGCAACTCAGATGTTAGATTCCATGATCAAGAATCCACGTCCAACACGTGCGGAAGTAACTGACGTTGCAAACGCAATCTATGATGGTACAGATGCGATCATGCTCTCTGGTGAATCTGCAATGGGTAAATACCCAATCGAAACAGTTGCATTAATGTCCAAAATCGCTGCAGAAACAGAAAAGCATTTTGAAACATTTACAAGCGACAGAGATTTCCATGCTAAGAACTTACATGAAGATATCTCCTGTGCAATCAGCTACTCCGCTGTTGCATCTGCAGAACGTTTAAATGCAAAATGCATCGTAGCAAACACGTTATCCGGATATACAGCACGTTTAGTTTCTAAATATAAACCAAACTGCGATATCATCGGTGTATCTTCTCTTAATCGCACATTAAGAAAGATGCAGATCTTAAGAGGTGTAAGACCAGTTAAGATTTCCGAAGTAAACTCTACTGATCAGTTACTTGGTGAATCCACACGTCTTGTAAAAGAAAAAGGATACGCAAACACTGGTGATGTTGTTGTCTTAACAGGCGGCAGAGTACCAGGCGGCCACCCAGGCGTAACAAACATGATCAAAGCAGTTGTAGTAGAATAATTTTGTTATATGTGGGATTGTTCCACTAAGCACAGTCAAAGTCTCAGGCTTTAGCTGTACTTAATGGGACAGTCCCATTAAGCATATAGTAGCTTTTTATTTAGAAAGGGGTGAACTCATTATGAGAACCGTTCGAGGTAACTACTCAGTACAGTTGAGAGAAACTGTTAGCAGATTGTGCTGAGGTGGAAAACGCAAAA
This sequence comes from uncultured Lachnospiraceae bacterium, assembly GCA_945787565.1. Classification (GTDB taxonomy): domain Bacteria; phylum Bacillota; class Clostridia; order Lachnospirales; family Lachnospiraceae; genus Lachnoclostridium. The sequence goes on along the minus strand of CALZIE010000042.1, from coordinate 1,837 downwards.
AATGCGTGAAACTTGCTAGCAGTCGCGACTGTACCAATCCTTAGAATAGAAAAAATAAAAAAAGGAGTACAGAGATGCGCTACATAAAGGAAGTTCTATTAAAGAATAAAGGTCTTATTTTTATTTACATGGTAATTGGAGTTAGCCATTCATTTTTAGTGAATTACAAAGCAACCTATTTTCAGAAAATAATTGACGGACTCACAGACCGTTCCATTGCTCTTGTAAGTATTATGATCTATGGAGCCATTTTGATTGGAGATTATCTCATTGAGTACGGCGATGAATATCCGAGCAAGAAATTACAGCATGGTATTTATTTGGATTTTAAGTTGATGGCTATGCGTAAAATCAGTTGTATCGATTATGAGGCATATCAATCACTTGGAACCGGAAAACTGGTGCAAAGAATCGAGAATGGATCAAAAGCAGGCAAGAATCTATTATATGATTTCTGGTTCTGCGTCATCAGACAGCTGCTCCCAACCATACTATTTAGTGTTCATTTTATCTTAAGAATCAGCAAACCAATCACTTATGCAATCCTAGGCGGATACGTTCTTATATTTATCATTACCAATGCATTACTTAAAATTTTATATCAAATTAAAGAGAGAATCCTGACAAATGAAGAACAGATGAATCATTATCTGGTAAGAGGCTTTATGGAGATGCTTGTATTTCGAATGGAGAATCAGTTCCCGAATGAAATCAAAAAGGCATCCACAGCGAAAAAGGAAATTGTCCGTTCCAAAGTGAAAATGAACATGGTCCATGAAGCATTCTTTACCATCTTTGCTGTACTGGTAGGATTCTTAAATATCGGTATTTTAGTGTATGCGTGGACAACTAAGACACTTTCCGTCGGATCGGTTGTGGCATTGCTTTCTCTACTAGACAATGCTTATACGCCAATTGCTATCTTTAATGTGTTGTATGTACAGTATAAACTGGATAAGGCATCTTTTCATAAGTATGAGGAGTTTTTAGGATTAAAAGATGATACACAGTTAGAAGTTGGAGAAGACATCTGCAAGCTGCAGGGTGATATTGAGATTAAGGGCTTATCGTTCTCTTATGGAGATAGACAGATATTCGAAGACTTAAATCTGTCTATTAAAAAAGGTGAGAAGGTCGCCTTTGTAGGAGAGAGCGGATCCGGCAAATCAACACTTGTGAAGATACTTGCGGGTCTTGTGAAATATGATACCGGAAGCATCCGAATTGATGGGAAAGAGTTAAAAGATATCCGTCTAAACAGCCTCTATGAGCATATGAGTTATCTTTCCCAGGAATCACCGATTTTTGATGGAACAGTGAAAGAAAATCTGGTGTTTGATAAGACGGAAGAGGAAGAGAATCTAAAGGAGGCTCTGACAAAGGTACAGCTCTTACCGTTATATGAGATGATGAAAGAGGGTATGGAGACAGAGATTGGTGAAAGAGGCACGATTCTTTCTGGCGGAGAGAGACAGCGATTGGCTTTGGCTAGATTGTGGTTTGAGCGAAAGGAAATCACGATTTTAGATGAGGCGACATCGGCAATGGATAATCTGACAGAAGAACAGGTGATGAATGAGGTGACGGATTTATTACAAGGCCAGACAGTGATCGCAATCGCCCACCGCCTGACTTCCATCTCTTCTTTCGACCGAATCATCGTCTTCCACCACGGCACCATAGTCGCCCAAGGCTCCTTCCAATCCCTCCTCTCCACAAACGAATACTTCTCTAGTTTGTATCATGCTTGTGGTTAGGGAGAATCTCACGCCCCGTCCCGGTGATGCGGGTGGCGAAATGGAGTCCGATGTTCGGACGTGAGAGCGGACATCCGGAC
>CALZIE010000041.1 GCA_945787565.1 uncultured Lachnospiraceae bacterium | reverse complement strand
TAAAAGCTGATCACGGGTGTTTAAGGATGGATCTTTTAGTACTTCTTCTAAAAGATTCTTTAGGACTTCACCTAGTTCTTTTCCAGGTGTGAAACCGGATGCGATTAAGTCGGTGCCGTTTATGGATAACATCTTTAGGTTCACGCACTGATTTGTTTCACGAATATGCTTAAATAGGTTTCGAGCATTTTCTAGCTGCACGAACAGGTCGGCGGTGTAGGATGGGTTTTGGGCCATCAGATCGATCTGTTGGATTTCAAAGAGATAGTCCATCATGTCGATACCGATTTCGTAGCAGGCATAGCGCATGGCTTCTTCGGTTTGGCCATAGCGATAGTCGTGGTAGCGGATGAGATGCGATACGAAATCGATTGTCTCATTGTCGAATTTTAAGCGGCGTAAGATGACTTTGGCTAGTTTTGATCCTAGTATGGCATGATCTTTAAAATGCCCTTCGGATTCTACATACGTCACCTTGATATCTGGTTTTGCTACATCATGAAGAAGTGCAGTAATACGTAGCATTAACTGCTTTTTCTTGTCATAGCAGCATTCTGCGGCAAGTTCATGTGCCTCATAACGCTCATTTAAGCTTGTTAATGCTTTCATGGTATGCATACCTACATTATAGATATGATGAGTGTTTGGCTGCTCTGTTCTCATCATAGCATCAAATTCCGGAAGAACAACCGCTGTGATACCTGTCTCATAGGCTGTCAAAAGCTTTTCTGGATGAGCGGATGCTAATAACTTGCATAATTCTACACGAATTCGCTCTGCGCTTATATTCTTTAGGTTTAAGGCACGTAGGCGGATTGCTTCCATTGTCTCTTCCTCAATGGCAAATCCAAGCTGGGCAGAAAAACGTACGGCACGAAGAATTCGCAACGCATCTTCGTCAAAGCGCTCTACCGCACTTCCGACACAGCGTATCCTCTGTTCCTTGATATCCTCTAATCCGCCGAATACGTCCACTAGACCTTCTTCCTCATTGTAGGCCATCGCGTTGATTGTAAAGTCTCTTCGCTTTAAATCTTCCACCAAATTTGTTGTAAATTCGACTTCTTTCGGATGACGGTTGTCCTCATATTCCCCATCTACACGGTAGGTGGTTACCTCAAATCCTTCTTTTCCGATTAATACGGTAACTGTACCGTGCTTGATTCCGGTATCCACCGTATGGGAAAAAATCTTCTTCACCTCAAATGGACTTGCAGATGTGGTAATATCCCAGTCTTCTGGGTTTCTCTTAAGGATAGAATCGCGCACACAACCGCCTACCGCGTATGCTTCATATCCATTCTTTGTTAATTCTCGTATAATAAAACTGACTTTCTCAGGCAGTGTAATGATCATGTTCTTCAACCCTTTCTCTTATCCCATCTTAACATATAATTCAGTTCATATGCAAGCGTACACACTTCCATTCCTGAATCAGACGTTCTAAAGACCAGGATGCATTAGCAGGGCTTGTGGAAGGGAGCTTGATAATCTCCCTTTTACAAACCGGACTTAGATATCTTTCATATAACATGGCTGCCTTTGTCCCATTCGCATAGATTGCTTTGATGTCGGCGGTAGCTAAGATTCGGCTGATGTCATTTACCACTACATTCTGAATGCTTGAATCACTCGATCCTACAATTTCACAGGATGCGATCACATCCCATAAAGCGATTCGATGTCTTATTAAAAATGCTTTCTTTTCCTCAATTGTCATCGGTTCTTCCTCTTCAAATATAGAAGGAAGCACCTTCCAGAACCGATTCTTCGGGTGGGAATAAAAGAATTTGTTTTCCCTTGATTTGACCGAAGGGAAAGATCCTAATATCAACACCCTAGAATCGACGTTATAGATTGGTTCTATATTATGCTCACATTGTAACTTTGACTTTTTCAAGATGCCATATATCCTTTACATATTCTTCAATCGTACGGTCCGAGGAGAACTTGCCGGCATGGGCTACATTTAAGATGGCCGACTCTGCCCATTTGTCTTTCTGCATATATGCCTCCTCTACTTTAAGCTGTGCTTCATGATAAGCTCTGAAGTCCTTTAGGATAAAGTACTGATCCGCTCTTTCGTAACCATTTGTCTCAAGAAGGGAATTGTATAATTCTCTAAACTGCTCTGTATTCTGTGGAGAATAATAGCCGTTCACCAACTGCGTTAACACCTTGCGGATATCCGGGTCGGAATTAAAGATTTCTTTTGGCTGATAATTCTTTGCCTGTTCATAGGCAATGACCTCATCCGAGGAAAGGCCGAAGATAAAGGCATTCTCTTTGCCGACTTCCTCCACAATCTCCACATTCGCTCCATCCATTGTTCCAAGGGTAAGCGCGCCATTTAACATAAACTTCATATTCCCGGTTCCTGATGCTTCCTTGCTTGCGGTTGAGATCTGTTCTGATACATCCGCTGCTGCAAAGATTAACTCTGCATTGGATACACGGTAATTTTCAATAAAGACTACTTTAATCTTTCCGTCAATGAGTGGATCGTTATTGATTACTTCTCCCACGCTGTTGATTAACTTAATAACTGCTTTTGCACGACGATATCCTGCACTAGCCTTCGCGCCGAAGATAAATGTTCGTTTATGAAATTCCATCTTCGGATTCTCTTTTAACTGGTTATACAGATACATCACATGCAGGATATTCAATAGCTGCCTCTTATACTCATGCAGACGTTTTACCTGTACATCGAAAATAGAGTCGCAGTCTACCGTTATTCCATTATGCTCTTTGATATATGCAGCAAGCCGTTCCTTATTCTTACGCTTGATCTGCATAAATTCTTTTTTCGCTGTCTCATCGGATGCATACGGAATCAGTTTCTCTAACTGAGGCAGATCCGTAATCCATCCTGGACCGATCTTTTCAATGACCCATTCTGCAAGCAGCGGGTTTCCATGAAGCAAAAACCGCCTCTGGGTGATGCCATTCGTCTTATTGTTGAACTTCTCCGGCCACAGCTCATAAAAATCCTTTAGCTGCTGTGTCTTTAAGATTTCGGTATGAAGCTTTGCAACCCCGTTTACAGAGAAACTTGCTACAATTGCTAAATTCGCCATCTTTACATGACCATCATATAAAATAGCCATTTTTTCGATCTTCTTATAGTCTCCCGGATACTTTTCCTGAATTAGGATATTGAACCGGCGGTTGATTTCTTCAATAATCTGATAGATTCGAGGAAGAAGACGCTGGAATAGCTCAATTGGCCATTTTTCAAGCGCTTCTGACATAATGGTATGATTGGTGTACGCGCATGTCTTATTGGTAATCTCCCATGCCTCATCCCATGGCAGAAAATAATCATCCATCAGGATTCGCATCAGTTCCGGAATCGTAACGGTTGGATGGGTATCATTTAACTGAAATACGACTTTTTCCGGCAGATTTCGAATATCATCATGTTTCTCCATATATTTTTGGACTGCACGAGTCACGCTTGCTGATACAAAGAAATACTGCTGTTTTAAACGAAGCTCTTTTCCTGCATAATGATTATCATTCGGATAAAGCACCTCACAGATGGTACGGGCTAAGTTTTCCTGCTCCACTGCCTTTTGATAATCCCCTTTATCAAAGGAATCTAAGTTAAAGTTATTAATCGCCTCTGCATCCCAGATTCGAAGCGTATTCACTACATTATTGCCATAGCCTACAATCGGGAGATCATATGGGACGGCTAAGACTGACTGATAATTCTCCTGAATGAAGCGTTCCCTTCCCTCATCATCCTTAATCATCCGCACATATCCGCCAAACTTTACTTCCACGGCATACTCGGATCTCTTCATTTCAAATGGATTCCCGTTCTTTAGCCAGTTATCCGGCACTTCAATCTGGAACCCATTCTCGATCTTCTGCTCAAACATGCCGTATTTGTAACGGATGCCGCATCCGTATGCTGGATAGTTTAAGGTGCTTAAGGAATCTAAAAAACACGCTGCGAGCCTGCCAAGTCCTCCATTTCCAAGGGCTGGATCTGGCTCTTCATCCTCAATTACATCTAAATCTAATCCTAATTCATTTAATGCTTCCCTTATTTCTTTATCCGCTTTCAGATTAATGATGGTATTGCCCAGTGCACGGCCCATTAAAAATTCCATGGACAGATAATATACAGTCTTTGCATCCTTTTCCTCATATGCCTTATGGGTGGCCATCCACTGATCCACGATAATATCCTTGACTGCATAAGAAACCGCCTGAAACAGTTGCTGTTTATTCGCTTCCTTTATGTTACGGCGAAAGAGTGTCTTTAAATAATTCTCCACGTCGCGTTTAAATTCATCTTTCTGAAATTCCATGCTTACTCCTCCTTATAGAAGATCCCTTACCGATCTGCGGGAACAATTCACTTTCGTATCTTTTATGTATGGGGTATCTATAAACAGTGTATTTTAGCTACTTTCTATATCCTTTCTTTTAAGGCTATCTCTTTATTCTAGCTTTCCGTTTTCTTTTATCATTATGCCTTTGCTTCTCACTAGAAACATTTCTTCCTATTTATATTATATCATTATACTTATTTTCCCAACAAGAGAAAAAACGTCCAAACTTCCCGCTGCTTTTCTCTGCTATCCGATCAAAATGTCAAGAACCTCTGGATGGAAACAATGTCCACCTTCCCTGATGTCATGAATCAGGCATTCTTCCTTGTTAAAGAGGGCATATGCCTTCTTCATAATAGCCACCTGCTCTAAGGCATTCACAAGTCCTCTCGGTCCATTTAAATGATCTGCCTTACAAGACTGGACCACCGCTTTTCTTGGCGCAATAAGGGCACCAATATCTCCCATGTCCACATGTTCCCATAAATGAGGCACATAATTGCAGCTGCAGTTTCCATTCAGGGTAAGCAGGGAATCTTTATATCCATACATGTACCCACTGATCACACATTCCTTAATGCGATCATCCATTGCTGCAAGCATCAGTGTCTGCATTCCTCCGCCGGAAAATCCGACACAAAGCAGTTTTGTCATGTCGAACTCCCCACGTTTTTCTATATAATCAACCAAACGCATCAAATCATAGGTTAACATGCCCATTACGGTCATGCCTAGTGGTTCTGCCATATGGGACAACTGGAAGCAGGCACCGTTTAGATAAGCACTCTCCTCATCCTTCTGAAGAGCTGCTTCTCTCCTGCTCCCATATCCTCTTGCATCAGGGCATATTGTAATATAGCCGGATTTCGCAAGTTTTAATCCGTAATCATACTGAAATTTATCAATCGCATCGGCAATCGCTAAAATCTCTCTTCTTCCTGCAACCGATTCCTTGCCTCCGCCGGAATGTCCGTGCAGCGCAAGTGCACATGCCGGTTTTACTGTATCCCCGTCTTTATGATACCGCTGTTTTCCTTCTTCCGGGAACAGAATATAAAATGGCATAAAAACGTCCTCTTCGACTTCTAATAAATAGCTTTCCCTGCGTATTCCATCCTCCATCATGCAGACATCTTTACGTTCTGCATGCAGTGCACATGGTTCGAATTTATCCATGCCGAACAAATCATACAGTATCTTTCTTGTATTCTCTTTCCATGCCTCAAATTCCTTCACGCTGTTTGCCACGAAACCATTCTTCCTTGCAAACTTATCAAACTTTTTCTGCATTGATGCTAGTGATGTGTAGTACGTATCTATATGCTCAATCCGATTCATCTTGTGTCCCCTGCCCTTTTTCCTATTTGGCCACACGGGATTTGCTGTATGATAAAACTATATATAAAATTAGATATACCGGTACGCAAACCCCCGTGTGTACTTATTCCATAGTATATCATAACTTACAATTTCTATCAATTTATAACGAATATCAACATCCACTTTTTACTTCGTTCTGTGCTGAAAAGCAGTTGTGTAGTACTACATTATATGCTTTCTTATTCCATTCTTATGAAGGTTTTTTCCTTTTTCTATCCCTTACTTCCCATTTTCTTGCCCGAGCCTTCTCTTTCCTATCATACTGCTTGATTCTATTGTGAATTTGCCTCCTATTATCGTGACGCTACTCCATGCTACCAGAAATTCACACCATATTTCACTTCCTTTTCACACCAGCTTCCACTTTTTTTAGCATTCCATTCAAACTAGCTGCTTTATAACCTCACTAAGGTCTGACACGGGTGCCAGACAATGATGATCCTCACAATAATAATATAGAATGCCTTCCTTCTTTATCTCATACTGCATTGTAAATGGTGCCACTCCCGTAAGCTTTGCTTCATTCTCCTTTGTCTTTACAATCACAACCACCCCTTCCTGCAAAAGTTGCCTGAGGGCGGATACCGGCATATACTCCTCTCTCTTCGCGGCCTTTGATACAACCACAACTAACTGTTTCTTCGGATAAATCTCCCGCATCATTGCAAGCAAACCAAAAGTATGATTCAACGGCTTGTCTTTTATCTCGCCTGCTAAAAAAGCAAGCTGCTTCTTAGCACAGATTTCAAATGCTTCCTTACCAGTTATCTCTGCTGCCATTTGCAATACATAAGCTGCTACTGCATTTCCGGACGGAAGCGCACCATCATAGCATTCCTTTGGACGAAGCAAAAGCATCTCCGCATGCTTTCCATACAGATAAAATCCACCTTGATCGTAATCGAAGAATTCCTCTAGCATATATTTGAGATACGCTGACATTTTCGCTAAATAAGAGACATCCTGACTGTATTCATACATCATCAGCAGTCCATAGCACAGATAAGCATAATCGGATAAAGTAGCATGATGAGCAACCTGTCCATCCTTGTATCTTGCCATGAATACCCCGTCTCCTATACACATATTCTCTTCAAGAAATGCAAATGCCTTCTTTGCACAAATGTAAAACGTCTCTTCCTCAAAGACTGTAGCGCTGACAGACAAAGCTGCAATCATAAGCCCATTCCAGGAAACTAGGATTTTATCATCTGTCCCAAGCTCTAAGCGTTCTTTCCGGTACTTATATAACTTTTCTCTGGATGACTCAAACAGCCTTTCCTTCCGATAGTCTTTCTTTCCAATCAGATTTAAGATATTCGAGTACTTAAAATTTCCGTTCTCCGTCACACCATAAAAAGCATTCCATTCCTCTCCTGCGCCCTTTCCTAGCACCATAGAGATCTCTGTCGGTGTGAACAGATAAAACGCGCCTTCTTCCCCATCACTGTCGGCATCCTGTCCACAGTAAAAGCCGCCTTCCGCTGACCTAAGCTCTGCTAATACATAAGCAATCGTCCTTGCTGCCACATACTCATACAAATCATCTCCGGTCATTTCATAAGCCTTTGCATAAGCCAAGATTAAAAGCGCATTGTCATATAACATTTTCTCAAAATGAGGAACAAGCCATGTTTTATCGGTGGAATACCTTGAAAATCCCCCGCCCACATGATCGAAGATTCCGCCAAGATACATATTCGTTAGTGTCTTTTCTACCATATAAATACTTACATTATCCCCTGTTTTCTTTGCATACTCCATTAAAAACAGAAGCTGATGAGGCATTGGAAACTTCGGCGCATCATAAAATCCTCCATTTGCTTCATCGAAAACCGTGCAAAGCTCCCGATATCCTTTCTCTAAAAGACTAAACTCTACCTTTCCTTCCTCTCTTTCTCTGTCCATTTCCTTCTTTGCAAAAGCTGAGATTTTTTCTGCTGTCGTAACTAACTTTTCTTGATTCGTCCGCCACTCCTCTTCCACCTGTTTTAAAAGTTCCAATAGTCCTCTAAGGCCATTCTTGGTCTCTTTCGGAAGATACATACCGGCATGAAACGGCTTCTGATCTGCTGTCAGAATGATCGTAAGCGGCCATCCGCCCTGCCCATTTAACATCTGACAGACTTTCATATAAACCGCATCAATATCCGGTCGTTCTTCCCGATCCACCTTAATGCAGATAAAAGACCGGTTTAAGACTACCGCCACCTCTTCATCCTCAAAAGATTCCTTTTCCATCACATGACACCAGTGGCAGCCTGAATAACCGATACTTAAAAATACCGGCTTTCTCTCATTCTTTGCCCGGTCAAACGCTGCCCTTCCCCATGGATACCAGTCAACCGGATTATAGACATACTGCTGTAGATATGGTGATTTCTCATTGATTAAATGATTCGGTTTCTTCATCGGATGCCTCCTTCTTTTTTCTATGACTCATCCTTTTTTATAGTAGCCGGTCTGATTGCCGGTCCATCAAGCACTTCGCCATGGCAGTCGAATCTCGATCCATGACACGGGCATTCATATACATCCTCATCCGGATTATACACAAGCTCACATCCAAGATGCGTGCATTTATTCGGAGCAAAGATTCCCTTTGTAAGACCGGTAACTGCCTCCATGCTATCCTCTGCCAGATTCTTAACCGAAGCCTTCAGGTTAAATCTCTGTGGTGAGAAGACCTCCGCATATGGATTAAAGTCACTCATGATATGGTTACGAATGATGATAGCTGCTACCATGGAGCTTGTCATACCCCATCTGCAAAATCCGGTTGCCACATACAGATTATTCTCTCCCGCAAGAAGTCTGCCGATATACGGAATGCTATCTAAACTCATGCAGTCCTGAGCCGACCATCTTCTTACTTCCTCACAATTTGGATACCATTCCTTTGCGATGTTCCGTAGTCTCTCATAGGCCCCCCCTTCCCTATTCTCTCCGGTTCGGTGCCTCTCGCCGCCAAGTAACAGATATTCTCCACAGCTTCTTACGGAAATATCATTTTTATCCACACCATAGTAAACTCCATCCACAGTCCCGGCATTCTTAACAGCCAGCACGTAAGACCTCTCCTGGTGCATTCGTAAAAAATAAAATCCCTTTTTAATCATAAATGGATAATGACAAGCCACCACAATATCCTTTGCAATCACACTCCCATGTTCCGTCACGACTCGGTCTTCCTTTAACTCCATCACCCGGCTATGTTCATAAATCGTTAACTGGTCCACAAGCGGCTTTACAAACTTCATTGGATGAAACTGTGCCTGATCATCAAACCGAAGTGCCCCAGTCACGGAAATGGGAAGATTAATCGAAGTCATGAGCTCTGACTTAATCCCCAGTTGCTTTGCCGCTTCTGCCTCTTTTATTAATGTTTCATGATCCGCCTTTGTGGCTTCCTCATCTCCTTCATGCACCCTTGCATACAGATAAGACGGACACCGAATGAAATCACAGTCAATTTCCTCTTTCCTTACAATGCTTTCATACTCCTCGACTGCTTCCATATTCACTTTCGCATACTGCATGGCCTCTGCCTTTGATACCTTCTCAATAAGCTTGTTATAAATGACTCCATGCTGAATGGTGATCTTAGCCGTTGTCTTCTCACTCTGTCCGCTCATGACCCGATTCGCTTCCACAATCACTACATTCTTTCCGTCTTTCATTAACTTATAAGCCGTTAAGATGCCTGCCATTCCGGCTCCAATCACCGCCACATCGGCATTTACTTCTCCGACAAGCCTTGAAAATTTCTTTAAAGCCACCCCTTCTGTCCAAACTGACCCTTTCACCTTTCCAAACACCTCCTTTTCCCCTAGCATGCGCATATTCCCAAAAAACATTCCTTTGGGGACCTCGGACGTCACCCCGGTACCACGGACGGCAGGCAATATGGTTTTGATGTTCGGACGCGAGAGCGGACAGTGACAGGGGAAGTCCTTGCCTATCAGACACAAAACCACTGTCTGCTATTCAAGGACTTCCCCCGCCACTGTTCGTCTCGAGCCGGACATCCAAAACCATATTGCCTGCCGTCCGCGGTGCCGGGGTGACGTCCGAGATCACAGCGCGTTTCAAAGAAACGCGCTGTGATCCGCACACACTAGCGTGGGGCGGAGGACGTGGGGAGACGGTGAGGCGGTACGAACATCTGGGGTGAGATACGGGAGATGGGGAGGGATTAAGTGAAGATGAAGAAAGAAGAAGGGTATTTCCAAGTCTCCTGACGCTTCTGAAGGCATTAGATCTAGCTACTTTTGAATGCATCAAAAATGGGCTATGCCGATACGAAGTTGTGGCAAAGTTTATGGAGGCTATCAAGTATGTACTCAGGACGTTTCAGATAAAAAGACAGGTGCTAGGAATCATTGTCCCTAGCACCTGTCTTAACGTGTTCAACTACTCTACAAATTAGAAGTTGTCTATATAGCTTATTTTTGAAAATTCAAAACATTTTTGTAAAAACTCTACATTCAATATCTGTATCCATTTCAAATCCTACTGATTTATAGAATTGAATTGTTTTATCCGTATTATCAGTAAGCAAGGATTTCTGATAAACATTCTGGTATATTTCAAGTATTTTCTTAAGTAATGCTGTACCAATTCCATGACTCTGATATTCTGGTAAAACTATAATATCTTGAATGAAAACAATAGAATAACCATCTCCGACAACTCTTATAATTCCAAGTAATTTTTCATTCTCATATGCAGCAAGTATCTTTAATGAATTTGTATAAGCATTTTTCAACATATTAGGATTATTTGTATAATTTATCCACCCTACACTCTGATAAAGATTTAATATTTCGCTTTCATTATATTTACTATATTCTTTTATTGAAAATTCCATTATATTATTTCCTCCGTATTCTTGAAAACTCGTTAATAAGGAATCCCCAATTTTATAAATATAATAATGCCATCGTAATGCCTCCTGTAAATTCCGATTTATCTATACCTACAGCATATCGCAACCTCATAAAAACTACAATCTATATTTTTCCTTTTTGATTGCCACTTACTAGTGTCTTTTCACAATGCGTTTCGCTTTTGGAAACGCATTGTGAGGTCGCAAAAAGACCTGGTTGTGAGACAGTAATCGATGGTCCGGATGTCCGGCTCGAGACGAACAGTGAGGGGCAGAATCCTTGCATAGCAGACAGAGGTTTGTTCTGTCTGATAGGCGAGGATCCTGCCCCTCACTGTCCGCTCTCGCGTCCGAACATCGGACCATCGATTGCTGGCTCACGACCAGGTCTTTTTGCGACCTCCCCCGAATCCTAGCGTTTCTCTACGCCAAGATCGATGTCTTCTCCGTTTAGGTTCCAAGACTTAGTGAAACCGGAGAGGGAGTCAAATTTGATTTCATCGGCAAGTACGACAGATTTAATTTCCTCTGCGTTCTTTGTGATGATCTCTTCTAACTTCGCATTGCCAGAAGCATAAACGGTGATGTGATCCATAACTTCAAAGCCTGCGTCCTTACGCATTGTCTGAACCTTGCTGATCACTTCACGTACGAAGCCTTCTTCAATTAATTCAGGTGTTAAGTTTGTATCAAGAACAACTGTGATGCCATAATCAGAGTCAGATACATAGCCTTCTGTCTGTGCTGCATCGATTAATAAGTCGTCTTTTTCTAATACTTCGTTTACACCGTCTAATGTGATGGTTAATGTGCCTTTTTCGTTTAACTCATCCATTGCTGCATTGCCATTTAAGTTTGCTAATACTTCCTTAAGGGCATTTAACTTAGAACCGAAACGACGTCCTAATGTCTTAAGCTGTGGCTTAAATGTGTAGGATGTGAAGTTACGAACGTCAGATGTAAAGGATACTTTCTTCACATTTAATTCGTCTTCGATGATTTCTTTGTAGAAATCAGACATGCCTTCTACGTTGTTACCGTTCGCATCTGTATAAGTTAAGTCAGCTTTTACATACATGTTAGCGATTGGCTGTCTCTGCTTGATGTTGGATGCGTTTCTGCATGCACGGCCAAGAACTACGATATCAAGTACAGCTTCCATGTCTTTTTCTAACTGCTTGTTGATATGAGCTTCATTTACAACTGGGAAGTCACATAAATGAACGCTTTCTGGAGCAGTCTTATCGATGGAGCATACTAAGTTACGGTAGATGTCTTCTGCCATAAATGGAATCATTGGAGCACTTGCTTTTGCGATTGTAACTAAAGCTGTGTAAAGAGTCATGTAAGCATTGATCTTATCCTGTTCCATTCCCTTAGCCCAGAATCTTTCACGGCCACGACGTACATACCAGTTACTCATTTCATCTACGAAGTCCTGTAATGCTCTTGCTGTTTCAGGGATTTTGTAGTTTGCTAAGTTTTCATCAACCGTCTTTACAACCGTATTTAACTTAGATAATAACCACTTATCCATAACAGAAAGCTTATCGTAATCTAATGTGTATTTTGTCGCATCGAAGTTATCGATATTTGCGTATAATACGAAGAATGCGTAGGTATTCCATAAAGTACCTAAGAACTTACGCTGACCTTCTACTACTGCCTTTCCGTGGAAACGGTTTGGTAACCATGGAGCGGAGTTGATATAGAAATACCAGCGGATTGCATCTGCGCCATACTGCTGTAATGCATCAAATGGATCTACCGCATTTCCTTTACTCTTACTCATCTTCTGGCCATTTTCATCCTGAACATGTCCTAATACGATAACATTCTTATAAGGAGCCTTGTTGAAGATTAAGGTTGAGATTGCAAGTAAGGAGTAGAACCATCCTCTTGTCTGGTCAACCGCTTCGGAAATGAAATCAGCTGGGAACTGCTGTTCAAATAAATCTTTATTTTCAAATGGATAATGATGCTGTGCAAATGGCATAGAACCGGAATCGAACCAGCAGTCGATTACTTCTGGAACACGGTGCATTTCCTTACCACAGTCTGGACACTTGATGGTTACCGCATCGATATATGGGCGGTGAAGCTCGATATTATCTGGGCAGTTATCGGACATGGATTTTAATTCTTCGATGGATCCGATTGCATGGACCTTGCCACATTCACAAGTCCAAACGTTAAGTGGTGTTCCCCAGTAACGGTTACGGCTGATACCCCAGTCGGATACATTTTCAAGCCAGTTTCCAAAACGACCAGTACCGATTGTTTCTGGAATCCAGTTAATTGTATTGTTGTTGCGGATTAAGTCTTCCTTAACAGCTGTCATCTTGATAAACCAGGATTCTCTTGCATAGTAAAGAAGTGGTGTATCACATCTCCAGCAGAATGGGTAGCTGTGTTCGTATTTTAATACTTTGAACAGGTTTCCGTTCGCCTTTAATAAACGCATTACGCCTTCATCACTTGACTTGCAGAATTCACCTGCGAAATCAGTTACTTCTGGTTTCATCTGACCTTTTTCATCTACTAACTGTACAAATGGAAGGTCGTAGTTACGGCCAACGTTCGCATCGTCTTCACCGAATGCAGGAGCAATATGAACAACACCAGTACCATCAGTTAATGTTACGTAAGAATCACATGTCACATAGAATGCCTTCTTGCCGTTGATGTTATCTCTGTTTGCATTTGGATTTTTAGTTCCGTCTGCATTGTTCATTGCGTAGTCGAATAATGGATCATATTCTTTGTACTCTAAGTCTTTACCAGTGTATTTTTCTACGATCTTATAGTCGCCTTCGATTACCTTAAGAAGCGCTTCTGCTAAGATATAGTATTCGGTTCCTACTGGTGTGTTTGCTTCCGTTGCTTCTTCGCCTTCTTTAGCTGCTTTAATCACATCACCTTTTGCATTAACCTGAACTTCTGCCTTAACATAAGTTTCGTCTGGGTTTACACAAAGTGCAACGTTAGAAGGAAGTGTCCAAGGTGTTGTTGTCCATGCTAAGATATATTCATTTTCAGTGCCTTTTACGCGGAATTTAGCGATTGCGGATTTTTCCTTTACATCCTTATAGCCCTGTGCTACTTCATGAGATGCTAAAGGTGTTCCACATCTTGGACAGTAAGGAACGATCTTATAACCTTTGTATAATAAGCCTCTGTCAAAGATCTTCTTTAATGCCCACCATTCGGATTCAATGAAGTTATTGTCGTATGTGACATATGGGTGTTCCATATCAGCCCAGAAACCAACGGTGCCGGAGAAGTCTTCCCACATTCCTTTGTATTTCCATACGCTTTCCTTACATTTATCGATAAATGGCTCTAAACCGTACTGTTCAATCTGGTCCTTGCCGTTTAATTCTAATAATTTTTCTACTTCAAGCTCAACTGGAAGACCGTGAGTATCCCAACCTGCTTTTCTTGGTACCATGTAACCCTTCATAGTACGGTATCTTGGAATCATATCCTTGATAACACGTGTTAAAACGTGGCCGATATGTGGCTTTCCGTTTGCAGTAGGAGGGCCGTCATAAAAGGTGTAGGTTTCTCCTTCTTTTCTGGAATCAATACTCTTTTTAAAGATTTCGTTGTCGTTCCAAAACTTTAGAACTTCTTTTTCTCTGTCGACGAAATTCATATTTGTAGATACTTTTTCGTACATACTAACTCTCCTTTGCCATGATTATTTATGAAGCGTCTTCCTGCAAAGCAGAAAAGACCTGATAAATCAAACATTTATCTCATATTATGTCCAATCCTTATGAATCAAAAACACAGGACAGCCCTTGGCTTTCGCTTCTCACCCTTTTCTTCGGTTGATACGCCGAGACTTTTCGTTTACAAGGAATTATAAACCAATCTCGTATAAAGAACAAAGTGGCTTCGCCACTCTAGGCTTTGCACATCTTTTT
>CALZIE010000040.1 GCA_945787565.1 uncultured Lachnospiraceae bacterium | reverse complement strand
CGTAAATCTACTATTTTCTGATTAAGTCATCGTATTTCCTGTCGTTTGTGACAGCTCAGTTAGTTTATCATGTATCTTTTCCTTTGTCAACACCATTTTGCGTTTATTTTCATGGTATATTCTTCCTTAATCTTCATAAAACAAAGTAACTTCACCACTCAGGATTCCAAACAAAAAAGGAATCAGCAATCCGGCTCTTACTTTCTGCCTTTTTGCTAATTCCTTCTTTTATCTTTCCTTGCACTTCTTTCACACAAGACTGTGGTACTTTCCCACTTATTCTTCCTGATCTTCTACCTCTGTTGCATCAATATCTATTGTGTGCATGGTTCTTCTCTTCCGTCTGGCCTCTTCTGAAGCTGTCATTAAGTACTCCTTAATACGGGATGCATTCTTAATATGTGACAACTTCAACTCTGGATGAGTAGTATCCCCCGTATAGCAGGTAATTGTTCCAAGTCCAAAGATTCGCTCCATCATGGTTCTTGTCAACCTGACATCCTGTACTTTATACATATAAGCATCGTCTTCTACTGTTGTTAAAAATCCGCTCTTAATATTAATCTTGTCTTCATAAACAGTATACGTTACAAAACAAATTGGCAACGCCAAAAACTTTGTCCTCTTCTTCTCAACGTACATTGCGTCCATACCTCCACCTCTTTCCAGATTTATATCCTATAGAGTTTTATTATATCGACAAATCCTACATCAAGCAAGCTTTTTATTGCCATTCCATACGTTTCCACGCTTACCTTTATATCTGTCAGTCCTGTCCCATCTTATGATAAGCTTCTTTATTTTATCTTAACGATTGCAGTCTGACTTTCTTTTGAAATAATCAGATTCATCCCCTCTGTCTTCAATTCCTTTGGCACACTGAAAACAAGTATTCCTGTCTTCTTATCTTTAGCCGGTACTGTTGTTTCTAAATAACGAAGATCCGTATCTAAGAAAGTAAGAAGCGGCTTAATAAATGTCCCTGAATTCACATCAAGCTGATACTGGATATTGGCACTTCCAAGAGATAACGTCTTTTCTGTTTTATAGGAATTTATAATATCAAATTCCACAACTAACAACTGTTCTCCCTTATTTGGCTCTAATACGTAGTAATCTGATGTGTAATTCTCACGCAGACTATATTTCACATATTTCATAGAAATACCTGGAACACCAATCACTTCTGTAAAATCCGCATTTGCCTGCTGATTTGATTCTGTGCTTCCTGCTGCATTTCCAGCCACCTTATCTTTGCTCTCTTCTTCTGCTTTTTCTGTCTCTTCTTCTGCTTTTTCTGTCTCTTCCTCTATCTTTGTAGTCTCTTCCGGCTTTTCTACCTCTTCTTCCGGCTGAACTAAAGTCTGTTCATAGTTTGCATCATACGAAAGGAGAAGACCTGCGATATATTCCGCAATGGCATCGTTTTCTCTGTCCGTTAATTTATATGTATTTGCACAGCCGGTTAAAAATACCGCGCTGAAAATCGCTGTAAATAATACTATATTCTTTTTCAAATGTATTCCTCCTGCTATTATCACTATTTATCTCGTGTTTTTCACTAATTCTTATCTGAAATCTGTATGATTCCTTTACACATGTTGCGATATCTTCCTATGTTTTATCATAGCACGTTTTCCTGCTTCATACAATTTTCTCTTCAAAGAATCTCTTCTTTTATATCGGCATAACTCTGCGGAGTCCTTATACCCTTTTTTCCAAAAATGTAAAAATGAATTAGGATGCCAAATTCTCAAGCGGTTCTTTTTCCACTAGATAAAGCAGCTTTTCCACTCTAAACCAAGTACAAAGCAACTTCACCACTTCTAAGCCCCCATTCAAAAAAATGTCGTCCAACGAACGCATATCAGGAAACATAACACTTCATTTCCTAAATGCCTCACGTTGAACGACACTTCCATTTAATTAATCTTTGTATCTAATTCAAACCAGAATTCCACACCATATTCATGGTTCACGACACCACACTCCCGATTATGGGATGTCATAATCGCTTTTACGATGGAAAGACCGATACCGCTTCCACCATACTCTCTTGTTCTCGCTTTATCTACCTTAAAGAACTTAATCCATACTTTATCCAAATCTTCTTCTGGAATATTCTCGCCGGTATTAAACACTGCGACTCTGACCACATCTTCCTTCTGAATACATTTCACTTCGATAATCCTTGCACCACCAATATGATTGATCGCATTACTGATGTAGTTTGTCACTACTTCTTCCATCATATACTCATCTGCCCATACATAGATTGGAGCCTCTTGTGTAAAATGAATGGTGATATCTTTCTGTTTCACTAAAATATCAACTGAGCTTAGTACCGAACGAATCAAGGATACAATATCAAACCGTTCGAATTCCACCTGATTTGCACCGGACTCGATCTGATTTAAGGAAAGCAGCTTCTTCACCATCTTATTCATTTTCATAGCTTCATCAATAATGACTTCGCAGTAGAAATCACGACTTTCCGGATCATCATTGATATTCTCCTTAAGTCCCTCTGCATATCCCTGAATCAACGCAATCGGTGTTTTTAACTCATGGGTGACATTCGAAAGGAATTCCTTTCTCATCTCATCAATCTGCACCTTTTCCTGAATATCGGATTCCAGTTCATTATTGGCACTCTTTAATTCCGAAATTGTATGCTCTAACTTACTGGAAAGAACATTAAAACTGTTACCTAATTCCCCAATCTCATCTTCAGATGTTACCTGGTATTTTACATCAAAATCCAGATTTGACATCTTCTTTGCAATTCCGGCCAATTCAAGAATTGGTCTTGTAAACCTTCGGCTGATAATAAACATGATAAATGTAGCAACAATCGTCGCAAGCACTCCGACATAAGCCAAAAACTTATTGGCGATTGCAACGCTTTCCTGAATACTCTCCAAATTAGTACGGATAAATACCCAGTATCCATTATCTAATCGTCCAAACAAATCAATGTAGCTTAATTTCAGCGCACCATCATTTAACTTATAGATATTAAATCGATTATCCATGGTGTCTAATAATTCAATCTTG
Source organism: uncultured Lachnospiraceae bacterium (assembly GCA_945787565.1). Taxonomy (GTDB): domain Bacteria; phylum Bacillota; class Clostridia; order Lachnospirales; family Lachnospiraceae; genus Lachnoclostridium. Next base: position 11,540 of record CALZIE010000040.1, on the reverse strand, counting down.
CTTCCATCAAACTCATTGTAAACCCCATACATATAAGACTGAATAGCTGCCAGCATGCTTGCAACTTCCTGTCTCTTGTAATTAGACTGGTATACACTCTCCAGAAATCCTGTGAAAACATATACACTAACTCCGTTATCTGAACTGATTTTATCAGCCTCTTCCTCTTGCGACTTGTTAAATGCATTATTTACAACATTCTCAACTAGACTATCCACTTGATTATAAGTTCCGCAAAGAGTCTGTATCTTGCTATGCTGATAGTACTGTACTAAAAAAGTCTTATTAATAATCCAGCATAACAAGATTGTCGCAGCAATTGATATCGTCAGAATCAATGTCATACGAAATCGGATCGATTTTTTCATTACTCCACCTCGAACTTATAGCCCATGCCCCAGATCGTCTTAATATAATCACCCTTTTCTCCCATCTTGCTGCGGAGTTTCTTCACGTGAGTATCAATCGTTCTAGCATCGCCGAAATAATCATAATTCCACACATTATTTAAAATCTTCTCTCGGGATAACGCTACCCCTTTATTCTTAATGAAATAACTTAACAGTTCAAATTCCTTTACAGAAAGATCCACATTTACTCCGTCAATTTTCACCTGATGTGCTGCCTTATCGACCAAGATACCTCCGATTTCTAGCGTTTCCTCATCCTTTACCATCGTTCTTCTAATAATTGCTTCTACTCTTGCCACTAAGATTTTTGGACTAAATGGCTTACTGATGTATTCATCCACTCCTAGTTCAAATCCTAACAACTCGTCCTTTTCATCACTCTTCGCTGTAAGCATAATGATTGGTACTTTAGAATACTGTCTGATTTCCCTGCAAGCCTGCCATCCGTCCATCTTTGGCATCATAACATCTAATATAATTAACGCGATATCTTTCTGTTCAAAGAAAATATCTACCGCCTGTTCTCCATTTTCCGCTTCTATTACTTCATAATTAGAACGAGATAAGAAATCCTTTACCAACTTTCTCATTCTGCTTTCATCATCTACTACTAATACTTTCAAACGGTCCATACCCTACCTCCGTGTTTTTTAACATATTACCAGATACCTATGTAAAATTTGTGAACAGTTTCTGCTAATTGTGTGTTCCAAAAAAATCTGTCTTATTCCATTCCCAGTTCTTTTTCCTTCTGTGAAATGGCGGCTTCCCTTGCCTGCAGATCCTCTTCCCATGCTGCATACTTATCCTGAATCGCTGACTCTGTACTACTAAGTGCTGAATTATCACCAAGCAGGGCAATCACAAACATCCCCACAATAATCAATCCAAAAAAGAAATTCATCATATGGGCATTCTTCAGTTTCTGCTGATACAGTTCCGCTTTCTGCTTCTGTCTGTTTTCTGCAGAAGCCTTCATGGAATCCGCACCCTTTTCCTTCTTTTTTCCTGTTCTTAATACCGGGATTGGAGAAATCTCCTTCTTGTCCTCTGTCTGAAGAAGTTTTCGCTGAAGCACTTTTAAAAACTCCATCCCAACCGGTGACTGCAACGATTCCTTTTCTGTCAGTTTCGTATACAGCTCTTTCACTGCTGCAACATTACTAAAATCAGTCTTCGCTTTTATATAGGAAATAGCTTCTGCATCTTTCTTTGCTTCATTCATCTCTTCCGACGTTTCAAAGCTATATCCATTAAACACAAAACGTTTTTCCATTCGTATTCTGCCTTTCTTTCTCTTTGCTGTTTAAATCTTATACATTTTCTCTTCTTCTCAATTAAAAACATTGGCACTTTTCTTATCATTTCTCAATTGTATCTTTTTCTTTGCCACTGTTTGCACTACTTACTTTTCAACCATAGAGCATCTGCGCATACCATATATCGTCATGCCACGTTTCCTTTATTATACCACTCATGTCAAAAAAGAGACGCTATTTTATCCTAAAATAAAACATAGCGCCTCTTTCATTCTCTTATATTATTGTGTCCTCTGCATTGTCTCATCTTTTCTTCAAGAGCCTTTGCTTAACATCTTCTCTTGTCAATCCACTCTTAATGACTCCTGCCACATTGACCTAGGCTTCTTCCCCATACTGATAGATGGTAATCGTCTCAATCACAATATCCTTTACAGGAGTATCTGTCCCCTCTTTTGTGTTAGACGCTGCAACTGCATCTAATACATCAAATCCATCCACCATCTGTCCAAATACCGTATGATGCCCTTTTAACCATGGTGTTCCGCCATACGCCAAATAACGTTCCAACTCTTTTGCAGTCAGCGTCACATTATATCCTTTTTCCACATAATCCGTTAAGGACAAATTATAGCGTGCATTCACAAGACTTTCTAAGTGCTGAACAGATGCCGCATCCGCCTGAACAAAAAAGAACTGACTGCCATTTGTATTCTCACCAGAGTTTGCCATGCAAAGCGCACCGCGGTATGGCTGTAGCTCATCCGTGATTTCATCTTCAAATGCACTTCCCCAAATGCTTTCTCCACCAGTTCCATCACCGGTCGGATCGCCACTCTGAATCATAAAATCTTCAATAACACGATGTACTAGCACACCATCATAATACCCTTGCGTTGCATGTGTCACAAAATTCTCCACTGCCTTTGGCGCGTATTTTTCAAACAGCTTCACCGTAATGGTTCCATATCCTTCAATCACGACGTCAGCCATCGTATCCCCTTTTTTCGGTTCCTTAAACTGCGTAATTTTCTTTGCGCTATCGCTTAATGTTGGTTCCCCTTGAACTTCATTCTCGCTTCCCACATTCGCACTTCCTGTATCTTCTGCCTTCTTGCATCCGGCCATAACAAACAGCATCATCACTACTATAATCCCTAATTTAACTACCCTTTTCATAGCTATGCTCCTATCCTTACTAAAACTATTGAAACAATAAGCATGTCCTTATCTGACAAGCTATGCATACTTCCATCTTTTTGTTAATACTACCATATTCTTTTCCGCGAATCAACTGGGAGCTATCTTGACAATTGCAAAAATTTATACTATACTAACCGTAACGTCTGACAATTACCAGGGGTTGTACTGGTTTCGACGGGGGTTTTGAAATTGCGGAAGCCATTCGTGGACTAGGACCACGTAAAAACTTAGAAATAAATATAAACGCAGACGAAAATTTAGCGTACGCTGCCTAGTGGCAGCTGTCGACCTTAGGCGTCCTGCCGCCTAAGACCTCGGCATCAAACTTGCAGGGCACTTTACTACCAAAGCTTTGAGGCAGTAAAAGAACTTATGAAGCTACTGAAGTCAATAGCCTGTCTACCGGCGATTGACGGAGGGAATGTTAAAAGATAGACTGTAATGGGAGATGCTGCACTGGATGGGCTTTCGGACAGGGGTTCGATTCCCCTCAGCTCCACTAAGCTTAGTGGCTAAAGAGATTAAAAGAAAATGCTTGAAACACTGTATTTAAAGTGTTTCAAGCATTTTTTATTTAAAACTATTTTCTATCATTTATACTATTTAAGCCTCTTAAAGCCGCCCTATTTCCTTTATATTTAGATACTCATTTGGGTGATTTCATCCTGTTCCTCAATTTCCTTACAATAAGAATACCAGCTACAGCACCTACAGATTTCATTCCATTTTCCAGTCCGAATCAGTTTTTCTAAGACAAGAGTTGAAAACTCCCCATACATAAGAACCTGTCCGGGTTTTAAGCCACAGCCCTCCATTACTTTTTGATCAAGCCATTCAACCTTTTCCTGTGTGCTACATGCTGTTCCATCAGAATTCGGACATTTTCTGCATACGGAATCTAAACCTGATTGAATCTGAATAAGCTGCTTTGTCGTCAACAGTTTATTCAAGGCATCCATATTATCGGTAAATTCTTTCGAATATCCCTTCCCCCTATAAAACTGAAAACAGATGCCATGATGGGGCCGTAATTTATAACATTCCATGATGATGTACCCTCTTTGTTATGATGATTGCCAGAGTAATCTTTACAAGGTCCGGAATGATAAATGGAATAACACACCAGGATAAGGCAGTCATAATGCCGATTGCTCCTGCTGTTCTGGTGTAGAAGTACATAAACCATGCGGTTCCAAATGCATAACATGCTACTAATCCTGCTGCCATTCCAAGAAACATCACGACTGGCTTTCTTCCAAACTGTTTTATAATAAGACCTGCCAGAATGCCGGATGCTATAAATCCAATAATATACCCTCCTGTATTTCCAAGCAAAGCCCCCATTCCTCCAGTAAAACCAGCGAATACGGGAACCCCGATTGCGCCAAGCAGGATATAAGCTAAGATTGCGATTGTTCCGCGATACATGCCAAGCAACCCGATTGTTACAAATATTGCAAATGTCTGCATGGTAAATGGGACTGCGGTCGGAATGCTGATCCAGGAACATACCGCTATGACCGCCACAAATAACCCAATATATGCAATATCTTTTGTTGTAAATCTCTCTTGCTTTCTAGCTGATGATTTCTGTACTGTAGTATCCATTTTCTTCCTCCTGTTTTTTCTTTAAGAATACCAAATCGATTTTTAATTGTCAACCTTCTGAACAAAAATAGTTTACTTTCTTCTCTATACTTTTATTTGTATACTTTTCTTTCTATCCTCTACTCTTCTCTTCTTTTCTATATTTTCTTTTCTAACGTCTTAACTCATCATTAAGATTACGCTTCAACCTTTTACTCTTTCACGTTTTTCACTCTTTCCTATTTTACCCCCTTCCATCCCTTATTTTCCTTGTCGAATAATTGCTAATTGTGCATATGTAATAAAATTTGAGCTTTCCTTTCTCCATCGGAAACGGTAGCATTCTTGACTTGTTTCGTTTATAATGGAAAATCATAACAACATACTATTATCTGCTAATGAACAAAGGACACTCCTGCTGCTCTTTGCAGACATATAGTACATAAGGAGATTTTCAGAATGAGTGATTTTTCAGTAGTATTACCTAGTTTTAAAGATCAGGATTTCAACATCCGTGATTTTGGAGCCGTTGCAGGCGGCATCACATCGAATACAGAAGTCATCAACAAGGCAGTGACTGCCTGTCACAATGCTGGCGGCGGAAGGGTTATCATCCCTGCGGGCATCTATCTGACCGGCCCTGTCACCTTATTATCGAATGTAAATTTTCATGTAGAGCGTGGCGCTCTTTTAATGTTTGATAAAAATCCAGAAGAATATCCAGTGATTCTGACTGATTACGAAGGACAGCCAAGACTTCGTTGCGTTTCCCCAATCCATGCATTTGATGCTGAGAATATCGCGATTACAGGTGAAGGAACTATCGACGGTAACGGACATCTATGGAGAATCGTAAAACATTTTAAAGTATCGGAAAAGAAATGGGATGCCTTAGTAAAAGAAAGCAACCATGTAATCCCGACTAACGAAGGTGGCATCTGGTTTCCAACCAAGACTGCTTATGAAGGCTGCTTAGCCGGAGAACCTGATGTAAATGATCCGGATGCAATCAAAAAGGCAACTCCATATTATGATTACTATCGTCCGGTTATGGTAAACCTTGTTCGCTGTGACAAAATATTAATCGAAGGCGTTACCTTACAGAACTCCCCTGCATGGAACGTACATCCACTTCTTTGTACAAACGTAACCATCCGTAATGCTTCCATTCGTAATGACTGGGCGGCTCAGAATGGCGATGGCCTTGACTTAGAATCCTGCCAGTATGTTGAGATTGAAAATGTGAAGTTCGACGTTGGAGATGACGCAATCTGTATGAAATCCGGTAAGAATGCCGTATCCCGCTCCATCACCGTACCTACTAAACATGTACGCATCCGTGACTGCGTGGTATACCATGGACACGGCGGTTTCGTTGTTGGTTCCGAAATGTCTAGAGGCATCTGTGATGTTACCATCTCTGACTGTACCTTTATCGGTACTGATGTCGGTATCCGTTTTAAAAGTGCAATCGGCCGTGGCGGTGTTGTAGAAGATATTACAATTCGCGACATTAATATGGTGAATATTGCAGAAGAAGCCATTATCTTCACAATGGGTTATACTCTGTATCATATGGAACATCAGTCAAGCGACGAACCAGATCAGATTAATCCAGATGACATTCCAGAATTCAAGAATATCAGCATTCAGAATGTAACCTGTACAAGCGCCGGACGTGCTCTTAAGGTAGAGGGATTAGAGATTCTTCCAATTCATGATATTACATTAGACAACGTATCCATCCTTGCGAAAAAAGGTTACGTAATCAATCATGCTGAAAATATCCGTATGAAAAATGTAACAATCACAAATGAACTAGCTCCATCCGAAACACTTGTATTTGATGATGCCGTTCTTGCTTCTGGCGATAGCAGTAGCTTCTAATTAAAAAACAGGATAGAACAAAGAAATTATCTCTTCGTTCTATCCTGTTTTTTTCTATCTTAACTTTTCCTGCTAGGATTCTACTTTCTGTCTATACCATTTAATCTTTACCGTACCAAACGGGATCTGTCCTACCGTTTCATCTTAGCATGTCTTTAAAATGCATCGTTACTTGTAAGCGATCCACCTATCCAAATAACTCATGACTGCTATAAACACCTTCTACTTTAATTCTTGGATAGTGTTTTACATACCAGTCGAAAATTTTTGTATTATCTTTACTATGAATCTGATAAGTTTTGTTGTCCTGGTCGCAAATCAATAAATCATATTTGGTTACATCCTTCCTTTTTTGTTTCTTCGATTCTTCAAATGTAATCATTCGAATTTCACTGTTTGTTACTGCAATCGGAGTGAATCTTCTAAAGAAAAGTGTGATATCTTTTCCAACCACCACATCTCCTTGAAAATGGGTACCTTCTTTATATTCCTGTTTAATCCATTCAGATGGCCACTGTTTTATATCCATCTGCTTTCTCATTTTCCTTAAATAGAATCCTCCAAAAGCAAGGAATAGAAGAATGACTGGCACTGCTGCCAATATGATACCAACCATTCCCCAGAATATAACGCCTCCATTGTTTCCGTATGGTTCGTCACTTACAAAAAGCACATAGACTGGAAGATCTGTATTTTCTCCTCGAAGAAATGCTTCATTGTCCAACAAAATCCGATTTATCTCTGTTTTTAAATCTTTTTTCATTTTTCGAATGAGACCTCTAAATGTAATGGCGTTGGTCTGATCATACTGTTGAAAGACACCGGTTCTTGCTTCCTGTACATTTGCAATGTAATCCATATATGTATCATCTGTCATCTTAATAATAAGATTACAATCCTTCTGATCCGAATAAAATAGGAAATAGCGAAAGGTCTGACCTGCAACCTCTTGGTAACTGGTATTCAGATAAAGCAGACTGCCTTCCGTTGTAACATCTACATAAGCACCATTCATCTGCTCTTTCGGAAGTGTTTTGTAATCCTTCGGACCTGTAATCAGTTTAGTGGAAGGAATCGTAAAATCCGCAATAAGATAAGCCGCCACCAACAAAGGCAGTACACTGGCAAAAAGAATTCGTTTTATGGAAATCAGTCTTAATCTGTAAAACATATTCATTCCTCCTTCTTGTTTTATCCGCTATTTATTTTGATCTGCTGTTATTGTCTAAAACTGCCTTTATTGTACAACTTTATTGTCTTTTTACAATAGGAATTGTGCCAATGATGCTTTTTCTTGCGCCAATGCTTCTTTTTCTTACTATATCCGTTCTCTAAACTTCTTAATTCAGATTAAAAAGACCTCTTCGATAAATGGTAACAGATCGAATTGCTGTTTTTTCTTTTGACAGACCTTCTCCATATTTCATAACAGCGCTGATAATGAATTTAGCGGAGTTGTTCTCTTTTAAGGAACCAATCGATACATCCACATAATACTCGACACCTGCTTCAAGCCCTCCTTTGGCATTCACAATCGTACCATCTTTCGTCCGAGTTATCAGATCTAACTTCGTCCCTTCCTCAGAATCCTCATAATAAGATACATATATTTTTTTATTAGAAATGATACTGTCTTCCGTTAATTTAAAATAAATACGCTTTGTCTGCCCTTCTTCCGTTAAATTAATTCCCTCGCCATAAGCAACTTGATTATCAGCAAAGTCATAATCCACATATAAGAAAGCATTCCCACTCTCATCCGTTGTCTTATCCGTATTGGTAATTGTAATATCAAGAGGTCCTGCCGTGGCATTGTAGGCAGCAATCATGGTGTTGACGAATAGTTTTACTTCTGTATCCGTCAAGCCTCCGCTATGCCCTACACCAGAGTAGGTGATATTGCCTCGGTTATAGATATAATAGTTGTTTCTTGTATTATTTGGTGAAGATGAATAAAGGTTATTTTCTCCTCCATCTAAGCAGTACCATACTACGATATCATCACTCTCCATATCAAGCTGATAATACTGAGCATGGGTGGTTGCTACCGTAAACTGATCCGGTATCTCGTATGGATACTTTGTAATCTGACCATCGTTTACCTTGGATACTTTATTTGTGGTCGTCTGGGTGGCGCTAATTGCTCCATTTTGAAGGAAACGTTTGATGGTTACATAATTATAACCTAAGATTGTGTTGTATGTTGAAACCTCTTCCTGAAGCGTACCATTTTTATAAGCAGCATCTTTATTCTTCTTTAATACATCTTCTACCGACATCTGAGCCGTCTGAGATGTGCCTGGATACATCAGGGCCAGACCAAATCGATCCATTCCTAGCTTATCACGAAAATACTGATTAATCGTATATCCCCAGCCACTTTCTTTCGTATTATGATAAGAAGTGGTGTCATGCGTAAATAATGTGGTCTTTCCTTCATCTATAAAATCTTCAATCGCCTGTAATGCTTTTGTGCTTTCAATTCCTCCATAACAGTCTGCAAAACCGATGATTAACATATTATAATCTTTGAGTATACTATCCGGATCGGATGCATTCTTTACTGCGTCCTCAAATTGAGATACCGTCATTCTTGTAAAATGAACATCAAAGTCATCTAAATTCTTTGTATAATACCAGAATTTTTCTGTCACCCCTGCTGTTTGTGCATTGTAGCCTTTTTTCTCAAACTCACTTACATCGTTTGCATTTGGCAGATATACATTATTCGAACTGTTTGCTGTAATCTGTAGCACATCAAGCCTTTCCTTTGTGGTTTCTACTTTTATTGCACACATACCCTCTGCCGTAGCCCGATATGCACTATTATTATTCTGTACGATTTCTAACTTCCATGGAAGGATTCCGACATACTCTTCTACCTTTTTTGTGAGGTTATATACATGGCCACTTTCAAGCTGATTGGCACTGACACTCTTTCCAGTGATGGCTTCCTCCAAAATAAGACCACTAAGACTTTCTGTCTCAAGATCATATCTTCCGTCTGCATTGGTATCAATATAAAGTCGAACCGTATACTTTGAAGAATCCTCTGTTGATGTACCGGTTATATAAAACTGATAGTTCAACTCTTTTTCAGAACTGCTGCCATTCACATAAATATCCGCATCCGTCAGGCTTGCATTCTCTGCAAGCGTCCTGTCCTTATAAGCAACTGGTTTTGAAAATAAGGTAAGTTCACAGTGTGTTTTAAGAAGGGCATTCTTTAGTTTTGTCGTATCCTTTTCTCCCTCTGCAAAAATAGTTGTGCCTGTCCGATTTCGGAGCAACTCATAGATATTGCTTGCTGTATCTACATACTTCGTATTAATAGCAGACTGATTCTCCGAAAATAATTTGGAAGAGAAGATAACCGGATAGCCTGCTGCTATAAACTCTTTGATTTCCTTATACTTTACCTTGGTAATATCATTTCCTGGATATCGTGTGAAGTAGCCCCATCCACCGTATATTCCACTATATGTGAAATCAGTGTTCCATGCCAACAGCTTATCGGTAACCGCCACCTCGGCCCCTTCATGATAATAGATATAATCTGCTGGTGCCATTACATTCTGAGTCGTCCCTGTATTAGAACCAAAGTAAATTAAATCATATTCTGAATTCAGATCCGTAACTTTTCCGACAAATTCATCTACAGTCTGTGTCTCAATAGTAATCTTACCAGTATAATTCGGAATCACTGTCTTAATATATTTCTCCCAACTTGCTTTCGTCTTATAATCCGCACATGGTTGAATCTCCAAAATTTTAATATCCTTTGTTTCTGTCTCTCCTTTACCTACATGGAGCAAATAATAAATCACATCTACAGGACGAATAGAGCTTAATACCTCTGTGGTGCCATCCGCTTTAGTTGACAGCCATTCAAAGGCGTCACTTACCCGGTTATATGATTCTACAATGCAGTCCGATGCAAATAAAAATGTCAATGTATTATCACCATTAAAGCTGAAGACATTTCCTATTACATTATAAGCCGAGAAAATTTTATTCATATCATAATCAATATTATTTTCTGTACAGTAATCTATTATCTCTTGATAATTATTTCCCTGCTCATATGGAATAAATGTATATGATCCCCAATATGTTTGAGCCTCTCCTTCCAGTTCCGGAAAGGCTCCTGTGGTCATGGTCATTCCAAGGGAATCCTTCCTTCCTTTTAACTCTACTTCCTTTACACGTCCTGAACTGATATATTCCTGATAGAACTCTACGGGGTCCATCTGGTGTAACATCAGATATAACTTATATATATTATTCTGACATGCTGCGATCTCACCCCTAAAGGCTTCTCCATTCTTAAAATTCTTTTCTACTATTACTTTTTTTGAATTTACTTCATCTATTGAATTGATACAGCTATCATAATACGTTCTGTCATAAATTAACGGAATGGAATCTGACTCAATAGCCGTCCTCTCTAGTATTCTGACTGTCGCTTTCCAACTTAGATCATTTTCAAAGAACGTATTGCTACTGCTAATCTCTGTTGGAAATAGTTCTTTATTCTGATATTTTTCAAATAGCTTTATATAGCTGCTATCATTAAAATATGTCTTAGGGATAATTGCAATTAAATCTGCTTTTTCAATTAACCCCAGGTTATGATTTAGTTCCTCTGGTGTGACTGTTACAACTTTGATTTGATAATCCTCAATCTTTGCCTCTACTTCTGTTTTCACAGAAGGTATGAATTCCTTCGCTTGTAAGTTAATATTCCCCCCTGTTTTCGTAATTGAGGCTGGCATATTCTCTACATCTCCGATTATCCCCTCTGGTAAATTGGCGTCAAAGACAACCTGATAGATCCCCTCTTTTTCCCACTGAGTCACTGATTGCACTGGGCTTGCTTCCGATTCATTCGTTACCCATTTTGCATACAGCGTAATGTTCCCATTCATCTCACCAATCCAGTCACATCGCTGCCCTGTACCCTCTTTATTGTAATACCATCCTCCAAAATAGTATTTTTCTACTAACGGTGTTCGATCAAGGTCCTCGTACGCAAGCCCAATACAGTACTTTGCAAACAGATTCTTATTCCTATATATTGATGTATTCGCTCCATTACTTCCAATAATGAGTGTTCTCTCAATTGCCTTAATTGAATCTAACGTTCCCCAATCATCCGTCGATACATTAATATCAATTGGTTCCTGCCCGCCTA
>CALZIE010000039.1 GCA_945787565.1 uncultured Lachnospiraceae bacterium | reverse complement strand
CACAGCCAATCTACGTAAATGCCAGCATTAATGTGGAATAATCACATTCCCTTATCTTTGGAGGTTATGATATGAAAGAACAAACTACTATCTCTGAGAAACCAACGCGTTTCTATTACAATATGGATGTGTTATCCACACTCCGCGAAATCAATGGAAAAAATGCTTCTAATGGGCACAATGGGAGGAATGGAGTCAATGGCATAAATGGACACAACGGGGAAAATGGACGCAATGGATCAAATGGGGAAAATGGAGAAAATGGACATAATGGTAAAAATGGAATCAATGGTAAAAATGGCACAGACGGTACGGACGGAATCAGTCCGTCCCCCCTTGAACCATATATAACAAATCGAATCTATCATGCAGGTGATGTGGTGTACTTTAACGGCGGTACCTATGTGGTGACGGCCACCCAAACAACCGGAAGTCCTGATACAGCTCCAGATGAATATGAGCTAATCTCATCACCTGGTACAAATGGAATTGGTCTGCAAAATACAAGGAACTACGTAGCCGGAATGGCCTACCAGCAAAATGACACCATTTACTTTAATGGCAGCCTATACCTTGTCACGGCTCCTTCTACATCCGGTAATCCCGATACCACACCAGGTGACTTCCGACTTCTGATTGAACGCGGTGCCCCTGGCATATCCGTTACCAATACCGTGACTTATACACCGCAGACAACCTACTTTAAAAATCAGTTCATTTACTATAATGGTTCTAACTATCTTGTAACTGCTGATGAAACTTCTTCTTCTCCAGATGAAGCTCCGGAGGACTACGAATTGATCATAAAAAAAGGGGCAGATGGAGCAGACCTTCGAACCTTAGTCACCTATGATCCTAGCACTACTTATGTAAAAAATAACTTAGTATACGATAACGGCTCTACCTATCTTGTAACTGCCGAACAAACGAGTGGCAGACCGGACACCAATCCAGATGAATATCTGCTGATTGCAAGAGAAGCTGCAGATGGAGCGCACATTCCAGAGCTTCAGGAATATACTGCTGGAACCACTTATACCTCCGGTGATATCGTATATTATAACGGCTCTACGTATGTCGTGACTGCAAATAGCGTGACTGCAAGCCCTGCCCAATCCCCAACCTCTTATTTTCTAGCAGCGCAAGCTGGTACCGATGGCGTCGGTCTTGACGGAGTGGTAAACTATACGCCCGGTACGGTGTATCCTAAGAATACTGTTATTTTCTATCAGGGCTCCACTTATATGGTGACCGCTGAAAGCACATCCGCAAGCCCGACAGTTACTCCAGCAGACTACCGTGTCATTGCTGCCAAAGGAAATAATACCTCTTCGATTGTAACCTTTACGACCGGAGGTCCTATTACCCTTACGATTCCGGTTAATGACTATTTTTCGAACAGTGCCTATGTGGGTTCCGTAGCTGGCATCCCAAGTACGACGGATATCACACTTCCAATCAACTTTACAAATACACCACAGCTTACTACTGCTTACACGGTTACCATTCCATTGTGTGGAACACTGACTTCTCTTCAGATCTGGCTTCGTACGCTTCCTCCTGCACCTGCAGTAGTCGGTGGCGGTTTTATCTTAGCGAACTTAGTATTAGCCGATGTCGGTTCCTTTACATTCCGCCGAATCTCCTCTTCAAGTGTTGTGGTATATGGTGGCTCTGATATCCCTGCCGGTCTTACCTTAACCGGTTTATCTACCAATATCAATCAGAATGTTTCTCCTGGGCAAAAACTGATGCTTGCCTTTTATATTTACTCGGCAGGACCTACCGATATAGAAACCACCTTTACGTTCTCTGCCCTTGCAAGTGCTACGATTACTGGATATACCTGCCCATAACTATAAACGTAAGAATCTAGCTTTCTCTCTAGATTCTTACGTTTGAAAAAGAGCCAGTGATGACTAATTATTTTTAGTCGTCACCGGCTCTTTCTTACTATTTTCTATGCTTCTAAAAGACTCTTGATATTTAATAATCCCCAGCCTTGTTTGCTTTGGGAAGCACCAAGATCTTCTGCACTTTCCCTAAACTTAATCTTTACTTCTTTTGGTGTCAGCTCTGGTTTGGCAGAAAGCAGAAGTGCTACCGCACCAGATACAATCGGTGTGGACATGCTTGTTCCACTTTTTTCAACATAATGGCCATTTACCGTATCTCTTGCACTTTTTGCACTTGCTCTCTTTCTTGGAAATCCTCGAAGCGGGTCACTCCCATTGCCTCTTATAAGGCTACAGCTCATAATATTGCTTGCAGGCGCTACAATATCTGGTTTTTTAATACACTCAAAGGTTGGTCCTCTTCCTGAATAGTTTTTTGCTTTGGATCCCATTAAGTTCACTTCCACATTATCGTCGGATGCTCCTACTGTGATTACTTTCTTGCTGCTTCCCGGAACGGCAATAGTATTCGGATTTGGTCCCCCATTTCCAGCAGCTACTACCACTACGATTCCACTATCCCATACCTTCTCAACCGCATGGATCAGCTTGACTCCCTCTTTGTTCGGTTCCTTAGTACCCGTCCCAAACGAAAGATTCAAAACCCGGATATTATATTCCTCCTTGTGCTCAAGTATCCATTTTAAAGCGATAAGCACTTCGGAAATATTACCATCACCTTTATAGTTCAACGCCTTAACAGCAATAATATTACATTTAGGGGCAATCCCCATATACCGTCCACCAGATGCATAACCGTTTCCGCCTATGATGCCTGCTACGTGTGTCCCGTGACCGCAGTCATCATACATCGACGTCTTTAAGTTAATCAGATCCTTAAAGCATACAATCCGATTGCCACCCTGAATCAGGTCTGGATGAGAATATATCCCGGTATCCACGATCGCCACCCCGACGCCTTCTCCAAAATACCCCTTCTGATATGCATAATCGGCATTCACGGTTTCCCTTGCCAGGTCCATACATTTCTCCAAATACGATGTGTCACTATTATCATATTCGCACGAATTTGTTCTGTTACTGCCAAAAGACTTTCCTTAAAAAGAATTATTTTTCCTAGTCACACTCTGCTTTAAATTCATTCCAGATTTTAGAATGTAACTCTTCCGCTTCTTCTGAAATATTCTGAATGATTTCACCTTCGGTCACGGATTCCGGTACTACTAAAACATCCTTTAACTCCTCAGAGATGTATTCTTCTGCTGCCTTATTGGTGCAGTAATACCCGATGTATTCAAAACATTTTGCAGATACTTCTGGTCTTAAGATATATTCTAAGAACTGATGAGCCTCGTCTGCATTCGGCGCCATAGATGGAACGAAAGCCGCCATAATACCAAATCCAAGACCTTCTTTCGGATATGCCACCTTAAGGTCCGGTCTTGCTGCAAGCGCCTGGTTTACCTGAGATGTATATAAGAAAGCTGCACTTACTTCCCCGCTTATAATGAAGTCCTGTGTGTTATTGTCATTGATGACACGGATGTTCGGTGCCAGTTCCTTTAATTTCTCACCTGCTGCCTCAATCACACTAAGATCTTCTGTATTAAAGGATTCTTCCATTGTCTTTAGCGCAATACCGTCGATAACACGATAATTCCCGATAATCGCTACGCTGTCCTTTAAAGACGCATCCCAAAGATCTGCGTAACCTGTGATTTCAAAACCAACTACGGCAGGATCGTATACGATTAATGGGATTCCTGCGCCATATGGAACGGTATATTCATCTGTCTCATCATAGAACTGTCCCTGATATAAGGAATTGATATTGCTAAAGTTTGAGATTTTGGTCTTATCTAACTTCTGTACCAGCCCTTCTTTAATAGCTAGCTCAATAATATAGTCATCCGCAATGACTAAATCATAGTCACCACCCTTTGTCTCCTCTAACTTTGCTAACATATCCTCATCATAATCAAAATTAGAATAGTAAATCTTAATTCCTGTCTCATCTTCAAATCCATCTAATACTTCCTGTGGGAACATGCCATCCCATGTATAAAGGTTTAATTCCTTTTCTTCCTCACTCTTTTTGCATCCGCTACATGCGGCTACAATACATGTCATAATCAGAATCAGCGCTGCTGCCCTTTTTTTAATTCCTTTCTTCATTTCCATCCTCCTTATTTTCAAATCTTCCTGCTCTTCTTCCAATCCATCCGGACAAGAAAAGTAACAGAACTGTTGCTGCTAATAATACCGTTGCTAATGCATTGATCTCCGGTGTGACTCCTGTTTTTATCTTTGTATAAATCTTAACCGGCAGAATATTAACCTTCGGCCCAGTAACAAATATACTGATTACTACATCATCAAAAGACATAGCAAAGGACAATAACACACCGGATAAGATAGCCGGGGTGATTAACGGAAGTACAATGTCTATAAATGCCCGAAACCTTCCAGCCCCTAAATCTCTTGCCGCCTCTTCCAAACTTCCATCCATTCCGGCAAGCCTTGCCTTTACATTCAATAGCACATAGGGGATGCAAAATGAGGTATGCGCAATTACAAGCGTTGTCATGCCAAATGGGATGGAGAGCAGGGAGAATACCGCTAAAAACACCATCCCCAATATGATTTCTGGAATCATGATTGGAATCGTAGCCAGATATTCAATTACATGGTTTGCCTTTGTCTTTACCTTTGACATTCCAACCGCTCCTAACGTACCGATTATAGCCGATAAAGAACAGCAGAAGAATGCAAGAACCAAACTGTTTCGCAGTGCCTCTTTCATATCCCGGTCACGAAACAGTTCTTCATACCATTTCAAGGATATCCCTGACCATATGGTTGAAATCTTTGATTCATTAAATGAATATACGACCGTAATCACAATCGGAATATAGGTGATAATAATCATAAGTGCTAAATAAAAATTAGTGAGTTTTGAATTCTTTTTCATACAAGCCCCTCCATTTCCCCAGAACCAGTCACCCTCTTATAAAGAGATATTAACATGGTGGTAAGAAGCATCAAGACAACTGACATGGCTGCTGCAAATGGAAGGTTTCTTCCTTTCGTAAGCTGTTCTTGAATAACCGAGCCAACTAACACGATTTTATTGCCGCCTAATAAGTCAGCCACGAAAAACATGCCCATCGAAGGAACAAATGTAAGAATCACGCCCGATAACAAGCCTGGCATTGTCTGCTTTAGGGTGATTGTAATAAATGCCTTGAATTTTGTGGCGCCAAGATCCCTTGCCGCCTCCACTAATGTCCAATCCATCTTTTCTGCACTTGAATATACCGAAAGCACCATAAATGGCATTAGTGCATAAATCATCCCAACTACGACTGCCTCATAAGAATACAACAGTTTTAGTGGGCTTTTTGTAATATGTAATCCCATCAGAATCTGATCTAATGTCCCATTGCTTCGAAATACAATAATCCAACCATACAGACGCATCAGTCCGCTGGTCCAAAACGGTACCATAATCAGTTCCATCATTCTTCTCTTCCATTTCTTTGAAAGCTTTGCCATAAAGTATCCGAACGGATATCCAAGCAGTACCACGAATCCGGTAGAAATCGCCGCTAACTTGATGGAATCAAGGAATGTCTTAATATAAAGCGGCTCCGTTATCTTTTTATAATTATCAAGCGTGACTTCCTTTACCACCCCCCATACTTCCGCTTTTGATAAAAAGCTTAAAAGAATCATATACAGAATCGGGAACAATACAAAAATAATCGTGAATGCATAAATCGGAACAAGCATCAGATAAATGCTTTTATTCTTTCTTTTCTTCATAGTCATCCTCACATCTCCTGATTCAGGATTACCACATGTTCTGAAGCAAAACTGATTTCTGTCTCTTCCCCGGGTACAAGGTTATAGTTGATCCCCTGCCTGCTCGCTACGATCTCGATATTGTCAGACACTAAAAATACAATCCGCAACATTCCTCCTGCGAATGATTTTTCTTTTACCACCGCTTTGATTGGCATGTCTTTATGATCTTCTAATTTGATATTCTCTCTTCTTATGGAGAACACGACCTGTTCCCCTTCTTTATAACTCTTCCCTTTTGCCTGTGCCATTACTGTCCCGCCTGCAAATTCCATCACTACTTTATCTTCTGCACATTCCTTTACCGTTCCCGTAAGAATATTGGAATCTCCGACAAAAGCGGCTACATAGCTTGTTTTTGGCTCATTGTAAATCTCATCCGGCGTACCGATCTGCTCAAACTGCCCTTCCTTCATTACCACGATTCGATCAGACATATTAATTGCCTCCTCCTGATCATGAGTAATATAAAGAAATGTGATTCCAAGGCTTTTCTGCAGTTTCTTAAGTTCTAACTGCATCTGATGACGAAGCTTTGCATCCAGTGCACCAAGCGGCTCATCTAATAACAGGATTTTAGGATTGTTTACAACAGCTCTTGCAATCGCTACTCTTTGCTTCTGTCCGCCACTTAATTCCGTTGTCCTTCTTTTCTCATAGCCTTCAAGCTGTACCAGAGAAAGGACTTCTTTTACCCGCTTTTTTATCTCATTCTTAGCAACTTTTTTTAACTTCAGTCCATATGCGATATTATCTTCCACACTCATATGTGGAAATAAGGCATAGTTTTGAAACACCGTATTCACATCTCTCTCGTTCGGTTCCTTTTTCGTCACATCCACGCCATTTAAAATCACCTGACCGCTATCCGGCATCTCAAGACCGGCGATGATTCGAAGAGTTGTGGTCTTGCCACATCCGCTTGCTCCAAGAAAGGTAAGAAACTCTCCTTCATGAACCTTTAAATTCAGGCCTTTCAAAATCTCATTCTTTCCAAAGCTCTTTTTTATATCCTGTAAATCAAGTATGACTTCTCTCATCACGTTTCTTTCTCCTATATCCTTCCATATGCCCTTATGCTTATCCTTATGCCTTAAGAAACTTGCTGGTAGCATATCATTTCTTGGCAGATTATGATATTTATACTAAAATAATATGAATTAAAATATATTCCTTATCCTGGGTATTGTCAACCTATATATGGAATTTAAGTTAATATATGTATGAATAATCATTATTTTACCATTTTATAAAAAAGAAATCCATCCTCGCCCCAATGTCATTTCAAAATCATCTCTGCTGGTAGTTTCTATTCGTAAAAAAAACCAGATCATACCTCTCAAATTACGGTATAACCTGGTCTTACATTTTTCATTTTCACCTTTTTATACTTGTAGCTGCAAAGCAAACTGTTTTTCTTACCAATTGCAATCGTTTGTCTGCTTGGTCAGATTTATTTTTCTACAGATTCCGATAAATAATCTGCTCGGTCAAATCCATCATCTCATTCAGACAAGAGAGTACTTGTTCAACTGAGTCATAAATCTTAATCCATGAAAAGAAATCTTTTGTCACCTCCGCATGCCTCGTCACCTGTCTTAAAGCTTGATGACAGGCTAATGTTCCTTCCTCGATCCACCTGCGACACGATGCAATCATCTTTGCGATTGTCTTTGACTTTTTATAATTCGGCAGCTCCTTTATCACCTGCTCGTTCTGTTTTACTGCCTCTTCGATGGCCTGCACCGCTTTCTTTATATCCCCTTTTAGATAAGGGACTGGGTACATTTCCATCATAAGCACTGTTTTTGCAAGAAGTCCCCCTGCTTCTCCAAGTTTTTGCGTATACTCTACTAAATCCCCCCGGTTCATCGGTGGAAGAAAATCCTGCCACAAGGAACTGATAATCCGGTCTTTCTTTTCGTTTACCTTATTCTTCTGTTCACCCACTCTGCATTTACAACGGTCAATACGAGAAACCGCATATTCTTCTGTCAAATTGCTAAGTTCATGTGCCGCAACGCTTTCTGCTTCGATGATCGCAGAAAACTCTTTAAAGTAATCAAAATTCGCCTTTTTTTTCATAGTTCCCCCTGTGCATTATGATGCATATAAAAAAAAGTACGCAATCAGATATCCAAGTGCCCCACATCCCGGAAATGTAAGTACCCAGGCAAACACCATTTCCTTTACTACGTTCCAGTTCACATTTCGCATAGACCTTGCCGCACCAACTCCCATAATAGCGGTGGTCTTTGTGTGAGTCGTGCTTACCGGTACCCCCCACAAGGAAGCCATTAAAAGACTTAAAGCCGCTGCCACATCTGCACTTAATCCCTGGTGAGGGGATAGTTTCACCATAGACAGTCCGACCTTTTTAATAATCCTTCCTCCTCCAAGGCAAGTGCCTAATGCCATAAAACCAGAACAAAGCATCATCAGCCAGATGGGAATTTCAAATTCCGTCACATTTCCTTCCCCTCTTGCTAAAAATGCCCCAAGCAAAAATACCCCCATAAACTTCTGTCCATCCTGAGCACCATGCATAAAGGACATCATCGCACTTCCGACAATCTGTCCTGCCTTAAAAAGACGTTCTGTCTTTTCCCTTTTCACATGCCGAAATGCTGCTTCTAACACCTGGACGATCAAATATCCAAGAAAAAAACCGAGAAATGAGGAAATTACAAGCCCGTATAACACCTTTCCCCATTCTGCCTTATTCACAGCCTCAAAGTTCTTATGTAGCGCAATGGCTGCCCCGGACAGACCTGCCACAAGTGCATGACTTTCAGATGTTGGAATCCCATATAAAAATGCAATCACGGCCCACATTACAATAGCCGCCATCGCAGAAGCGAGCGCGATATATGCCTGTTTCGCATCCCCTTTAAAATCCACAATCCGATAAATAGTCTCTGCTACCTTGGCATTCACCAGCGTCATAAAAAATACACCTAAGAAATCACATACTGCTGCCATTAAGATCGCCCGTTTTAACGGTATCGCTTTTGTGGCTACCGCCGTCGCGATCGCATTCGGTGCATCTGTCCAGCCATTTACAAAAATTACACCAAGCGTCAAAATCACAATAAATGCCAGTGTCCTGTTTTGAGCTGCCTTTACTAAAAATTCTGAAAATGAATCAAACATACTGTTCCCAAAACATTTTTTACTCTTTTAATACATATGTAAGCCATGCATTCTTATTCCTAAAATGAACAGCTCTTCCTAAAAACTTTGTTTTTAGCAAACTTCAATCTGACAGCTTCTCATCGTTTCTAATGCACATTCGTGTTTTTCCTTCGTAACCCCTGCACAACAAGCCGAATCCACTTCAACCGTTACTTCCGGAAGGTTCGCCTTTATTAAAAGGGCATTGGACACCACACAGATATCCGTGCACACGCCAATCAATGTAATCTTCTCAATCTTCTCTGTCTCATGCTTCTCTCTTAAATATTCAGCCAGTAATAAGGAGCCAAAGGTTCCTTTCTCGAACACCTTATTCTCTTCACCTTCTTTTACGATTCCTTCTGCGAGTTTCCAACCCTCGCTTCCTTTAATGCAATGCTTAACCGGAAGTTTTTTCCCTTCGCTTGTCTCTAAATAATTGTCCTGATGGGTATCCATCGTGTAAAGAATCGGTCCTTTATGCTCTTTTACTTTTAAAATAGCTGCCGGAAGCATCTCCTGTGCCTCTTTCGTTCCAAGCGCTCCTGTAATAAAATCATTCTGCATATCCACTACTACTAAAAATTGACTCATAATCCAACCTCTCTTCCATTTTGCTTTATACTTAGTATAAAGCAAAATGAGCCGAAGTTCACGCGAAAAATGGCGCCTGTCCAAAAACAATGCAAAAATATTTTGAAGAAGTAGGAAATAAGGCAAGCCCATGGTCATAAGATACATTGTAAACATTTATTGGAGGTAACAACATGAGTGATTTAACAGCAACGAACTGTGGTGGCGGATGCGGATGTAATGACTCTTCAAATTGTAGCTGGATTATTATTATCATCCTTCTTTTATGCTGCTGTGGTGGAAACGGATTTGGCGGTAATGGATGTGGAAACGGTTCTGACTGGAGCTGTATTATCTGGATCATCATTATCCTTTGCCTCTGTGGCGGAAATGGATTCTGCTAGTTGAAATCTGATTCGTGTTAGCTAAAGGTGACGGAACGTCCAGATCTAATTAATCCGCCACCGGCAAAAAAAGCTGCCTTATGCAGCTTTTTTTGCGTTCAGCGCATCCTTTTATTTCTTTTGTATAAACACTCATAATCATATTCATAAATAGAGGTCTCGTCCTCCTCATATGGCTTTTCCGTAATCACTAACGCATCAACAGAATCCCCGTTCTTAACATACTGCGCTGTTTCTTTTGCTATTCTATATTCAACCGACTGCCCACTTCGGATATCATATTCCGCATTCTTCCTCCCCTGTGCCATCGCCATCACCCTTTCGACTTCTATAGTATTAATATATGTTTTTCTACTTATTTTGCTACACCATTTCGACTTTTCTCTGACTCATTCCGTGAATTCCTACCTTGTACGCTAAATTGCTTGAAATCAATTGAATATTTTTACCATTTCCTGTATACTATTTTTTAAAATCGGCATTTTACATCGGAAAGCCCTGTGTTTTATGCCAGAAAAATAATCATGAGGTGATACAATGTCAGGTTCAACATTTGGTACTCTTTTTAAAATCACAACATGGGGGGAATCTCATGGAACAGGCATCGGCGTCGTAATCGACGGCTGTCCTGCGGGCCTTCCTCTTAGCGAAGAGAAAATCCAGGCTTACCTAAACCGCAGAAAACCTGGCCAGACACGCTATTCCACTCCACGAAAGGAAGATGACCTTGTCACAATTCAGTCAGGAGTATTTGACGGCCGAACAACCGGCTGTCCAATCTCCCTTGCTGTTATGAATACATCCCAGCGTTCCAAAGACTATTCTGCCATCGCACAGTATTATCGTCCAGGACATGCTGACTATACCTTTACCGAAAAATACGGATTCCGTGACTACCGTGGTGGTGGACGTTCTTCCGGCCGTGAAACCATTGGCCGTGTAGCTGCCGGCGCCATTGCCGCAGAATTCTTAAAAGAACTTGGTGTAACCGTACAAGCCTATACCAAATCCATCGGCCCGATTTCCATTGACTATGTTGCATGCAGTACAGAAAATATCGAAAAAAGCTCTCTGTATATGCCAGACCTTACGGCATCTGAGAAAGCTGAAGCATATCTGCTTGAGACTATGCAAAAAGGTGATTCTGCCGGCGGCGTAATCGAATGCATCGTAACCGGCCTTCCAGCGGGCATCGGAGAACCGGTATTTGACAAGCTGGATGCCTGTCTTGCCAAAGCCATTATGTCCATTGGCGCAGTCAAAGGATTTGAAGTTGGATCTGGATTCTCCTGTGCATCCATGACTGGTTCCACTCACAACGACTCCTTTATCTCCGATCATGGGAAGGTTTCCAAAGCAACCAATCATGCAGGCGGTATCCTAGGAGGCATCAGTGACGGCAGTGAGATCATCTTCCGTGCAGCAATCAAGCCAACTCCATCCATTTCCACTACCCAGCAGACCGTTGACGCAGACGGGGTTCCGCTTACAGTAAACATCACTGGCCGCCACGATCCAGTCATCGTCCCACGCGCCGTAGTCGTTGTAGAGTCCATGGCCGCTCTCACCATCGCGGACCTTCTTCTCTCTCACATGACTTCCCAGCTCTCCCACATCAAACAATTTTTTGGAGTGGACACAAATTTGTAATTTAGAGATGACAAAAGGGGAGGACGTCTTTGAATAGCAGACCGTGTATTACTGTCTGATATCCAAAGACGTCCTCCCCTTTTATCTGAGCTTGAGGCGAACAGTAGAAACCTATACCTGCCCCTTAAACCCTCTAAAGCCCCTGCTTAGTAATATTCTGGATTGTTTTGATGATATGTTCGTGGGCTAGTCGTTCCGCTAGGTCACCATCTCTCATGCGGATTGCTTCTAAAATCGCAGTATGTTCTGCATTCGAATCCGTAGCACGCTCTGTCTTAGAAAGCGTAATCTTTCTTACCCTCTGCACATAATGATGAAAATCCGTTAAAACATGACGTAGAATCTTGCTATCGCTTGCCTGATAAATCAGTTCATGGAACTTATTATCCAGTTCTACGATTTGTTCATGATGTTCCTTCTTTGTATGGAACTCAGAAAGATAAATCACTTCCTCTAACGCTTCAATCTGATCCTTGGTAATCTTCTCGCATGCCCATCTTGCACAAAGACCTTCCAGATAAGAACGGATTACATAAATATCATGAATATCCTTTTCAGAGATTCCTGTTACATATGCTCCCTTATTCGGAATAATCTTAACAAGCCCTTCTAATTCCAGCTGACGTAATGCCTCACGTACCGGAGTTCTGCTTACGCCAAGTTCATTGCCGATTGTATTTTCCTTTAATTCCTCATTTTCACTGTACTTGCCTGATAAAATATCCTCACGGATTCGATTGAATACACGACCTCTTAAAGAATACTTATCTGTTACTTCTTTTTGCACTTCATTACCATCCACAAAAAAGTCCTCCTAACACAGCGCCATTTCTAGTGCGCCGGTATCTTCATTTCTGCCTTATACTTTTGTGACTGTCTGAGTGCATCGCATTCTTTATCTGTAATGCACACAAATAGTTACATTTCTTTTATCGTCTTCATAATGTAATCCGCAAAGTCTGCTCCTGTCGCACCGCCTTCTCTTCCGGTAACCTTAAGCGTACTAGAAGGTCCTGTACAGATTGTCAGCGCCTGGTTTAATTTATCCGCTTCCTTTGTAAATCCAATATGATTTAATAACATTGCAGCTGCTCTTATAATGCTGCTTGGATCTGCATATTGAGCTCTTCCTTCTGTCACCATTCTTGGTGCAGAACCATGAATTGCCTCAAACATCGCATATCTCTTTCCTATATTGGCACTTCCTGCTGTGCCCACACCTCCCTGGAATTCTGCTGCTTCATCAGTGATAATATCGCCATAAAGATTTGGAAGCACCATGACCTGAAAATCTTTTCTGCGTTTTTCATCCACAAGCTTTGCTGTCATAATATCAATATACCAGTCGTCTGCTGTAATATCCGGATATTCTTTTGCAATCTCACGGAAGGTATCTAAAAACATGCCGTCTGTTGTCTTAATGATATTTGCCTTTGTTACCGCAGTCACACGTGTCTTATGATTTGCCTTTGCAAATTCAAAAGCCGCACGAATAATACGTTCGCTTCCCTGCTTAGTCACGACAGTAAAATCTACTCCAAGATCCTCTGTCACACTTACGCCTTTACTTCCTACCGCATAAGCACCTTCCGTGTTCTCACGGTAAAATGTCCAGTCAATTCCCTGTTCCGGAATGCTAACCGGTCTTACATTCGCAAATAAATCCAAAGCCTTTCGCATTGCTACATTCGCACTTTCTACATTTGGCCATGGATCGCCTTTTCTTGGTGTCGTTGTTGGTCCTTTTAAGATAACATGACAGGTTTTCAGCTCTTCAAGAACAGCCTTAGGAATCGCTGCAGATTCCGCAACCCGGTTTTCTATTGTCAGTCCATCAATTGTCTTAATCAAAACCTTACCTGATGCAATCTGATCGTCCAGTAAATAAGTAAGGATTCGTTCCGCTTCTTTTGTAATAGCTGGCCCAATTCCATCTCCGCCACATACGCCGATTACTATCTGATCTAATGCCTGGTAGTCTGTAAATCCTCTCTGGCCCTTCATTTCTTCCACACGCGATAACTGCTCTTCTAACAATCTTCCAAATGCTTCTTTTGCTGCTTCAATGTTCCTGGCTGTCATTTTTTATCCTCCCATATCCATGAAATATCTGTTACTTACAACAATTCTATTCCACAATCAAATGCGGAATATTTACTTCATATTGCTCTTTTAATTGATTAATCATGTCTACTAACTCAGCATCTGTCATAACAGTAATACGTCCATCTATGTATTCCTGATCCACAAGCTCCTTAATACGTGCCACCAAAGGATGCGACTTATCAAGCGCATTCTCTTTGCCAAGCTTATAATACGTATTAATCCAGTGGGCAATTCCTGCTAACCCAGAAGTATTCGATACTGACACTAATACAGGTCGGTTTAAAAATTTCTCCGTATCAAATATATTATAAATTTCTTCATTTTTCAAGAGTCCATCGGCATGAATTCCTGCTCTTGTTACATTAAAATTCTTTCCAACAAACGGAGTCCTATGTGGAATCTTATAACCAATCTCCGTCTTGAAATAATCTGCAAGCTCCGTTATCACCGTTGTATCCATTCCATCTAATGTTCCTTTTAACTGTGCATATTCAAAAACCATCGCCTCAAGAGGCGTATTCCCTGTACGTTCTCCAATGCCAAATAAGGAACAATTCACGCCGCATGCTCCATAAAGCCATGCTGTCGTGGAATTGGTGACTGCCTTATAAAAATCATTATGTCCGTGCCACTCTAACAGTTCAGACGGCACTCCTGCATGAGTAATCAAACTGTAGATAATCCCCTGTACACTTCTTGGAATCACGGCACCTGCAAAATTCACTCCATATCCCATCGTATCACAGGCTCTGATCTTAACTGGGATATTATACTCCGCTCCTAATTTCATTAATTCAAAACAAAATGGGATAACAAATCCATGAATATCCGATCTTGTGATATCTTCCAGATGGCATCTTGGCGCCACTCCAGTCTCGAGACATTCCCTGACCACACTCAGATAATGGTTCATTGCCTGACTTCTTGTCATCTTCATCTTATAAAAAATATGGTAATCAGAACAACTTACCAAAATCCCAGTTTCCTTAAGTCCGATTTCTTTTACCAGTTCAAAATCTTTCTTACTTGCCCGGATCCAAGATGTAATCTCCGGGAACTTATAGCCTCTCTCCATGCATTTATAAACGGCATCTCGATCTTTCTTGCTATACAAAAAGAATTCACTTTGTCTGATAATTCCATTTGGCCCACCGAGACGATGCAAA
>CALZIE010000038.1 GCA_945787565.1 uncultured Lachnospiraceae bacterium | reverse complement strand
TAAACTACAGTCAAATACACGGGAATCTGTTTCAATCAGACACTGCCCGCAAGAAAGAATACAATCTTCAATTATTTCTATGTTGCTTCCCTCTTTTATCCTTGCAAGCATTTCTTCTTTTTTTACGCTTACTACAGGAAAATCTTCTTTTGAAACCCTAATAATATATGTATGACTGTTCTCAATTTCCGCTAATGCCTGTCCGATTAGATATTCGATGATATCCTTCTTTTCTTCCAGCACATATCCAGTCAGCTTTTCCACAAACTGAATCAGAAGCCCGCCTACTTTCGGTTCTAACTCCTTCATCTTGTCTTCATAATCCTTTTTAAGCTGTAAGGATTCTTCTTTTAGCTGTTTCTTTAAGCGTTCACACTGATCGCTGCCTTCTTTTAAACCAGACGCAAGACCTTCCTCTTTCGCTTTCTGAAATTCTTCCATCTTAGTAGCCTCAATTGAAGCCTTTGCATTAAGAACAATCTCTTCCGCCTGTTTTCTTGCCTGCTCTAGCAAAAGATCCGCTTCTGCCTGTGCCTGCGCTAAGATTTCTTCTCTTATTTTTAATGTATCCTCATTAGCATCACTCTCTTTTGGAGTATCTGGCATCTCTGTTTCTTCAACTTTTAAGAAACTTAAACCTTCCACAAATTCGCCTTCGTTATCAGAAGAAGCAGCGGAATCATCCGCTGCCCCCTCTTCCTCCGATTTTGACAATGTTTCAAAATATACTTTCTGAAAGAGATCTGCTTTTTCGTTTACATCAATTATCTTCTTTTCTGACTCATCATATCTGATTGAGTACGCTTTAATTACATTAGACAACGATCTCATCACCTCCACCTCTGGAAATAATGATTTCAGCAGAGTCTTCTAATTTTCTAATAATATTAACAATCTTCTGCTGTGCCTCTTCAACATCCTTAAGACGTACAGGTCCCATGAATTCCATGTCTTCCTTGATCATTGCAGCAAGACGTTTGGATAAGTTATTAAAGATAACATTCTGTACTTCTTCATTGGTGCTCTTAAGAGCGACAGCAAGTTCGTTATTATCCACATCGCGTAGTACTCTCTGGATGGATTTGTCATCAAGAGAAAGAATATCTTCGAATACGAACATCTTTCTGCGGATTTCATCAGCAAGTTCTGGTTCTTCCACTTCAAGAGTTTCCATAATGTGTTTTTCAGTACCACGGTCAACTGTATTTAAGATTTCTACGATAGAATCCACACCGCCCGCAATTGTGTAATCCTGATTTACTAAGGATGACAGCTTGCGTTCTAATACTCGTTCTACTTCCTTGATTACATCTGGTGATGTACGGTCCATCTGTGCAATACGTTTTGCTACATCTGCCTGCTTGTCCGGGCTTAATGAAGCAATAATCGTTGCAGACTGACTGGAAGACAGATACGATAAGATTAATGCGATTGTCTGTGGATGTTCATCCTGGATAAAGTTTAACAGCTGGCTTGCATCTGTCTTACGAACAAATTCGAACGGACGAACCTGTAAGGATGCAGTAAGCTTGCCAATAACATCTTTGGCCTTCTCCACACCAAGTGCTTTTTCCAGTAAGTCTTTCGCATAACCGATACCGCCTTCTGCAATGTACTGCTGTGCTAAACACACTTCGTAGAATTCATCCAAGATCGCATCCTTCGTTGTCGAAGAGATGCTTCTTGTATTTGCAATTTCAAGTGTCAGCTGTTCAATTTCATCTTCTTTTAGCTGTTTGAAAATATTTGCGGATCGTTCTGGGCCGAGCGTAATTAATAATACTGCGGCTTTCTGTATCCCAGTTAAATCAGTTTGTGATTTCGCCATACGCTACCTCCCTATTAGTCCCATTCATCGTTCAGCCAGTTACGTAACAGATTCGCCACTGCTTCTGGATTTTCATCCACAAACTTCTCGATAAGACGGCGTGTCTCTGATTTTTCACTAAACTCAATGTCGTCAAGCGACTGATTTTCTTTTGTGGTTGCAAGAAGCTGTTCAACGGATAATTCTGGTTCAATTTCTGTCACTTCAACTGGTGCCATGCTTCTAAATACAACAAAGACTAATAGTCCGATGATCAGTGCTGCCAGTATGAGTTTCAGATAGAAATCCCAATCTCTCTCTACCACTTCTTTTGGAATAAAATTAGGCACTTCCCAGATCACGATAGAAATATTAGCTTCTGGGATACCGGTTGCCTTTGCAAATAATGTATATAGTTCCTCGTCAACATCTAACTGCTTTGGATCTGAGTTATTTACTACATATTCTTCGTATGCTACTTCATCTAACAGACCAAGAAGCTCTAATTCTTCTTCTGTCTGAGTCTTTACTTTTTTTAATGTGATCGCCACGGATGAATTTCCATTATCAATAACGCCCCATTCTTTTACCGTATCTGTGATTCTCTCGCTCGGCAAATATGTAGCATTCACTTCTTCATAAGAAGAATTGCCGGATGAAGATTCTTCAATATAATAATCAGTCTCATTATTCGAATCTGTTCCCGGAATATCTCCTGATGCACTTGTGTTGTCTGAGGAAATTTTCTGATATGTCTGATATAACCCTTGTTCTAAACCTTCTGCAGCCAGATATTCTTTATAAACAACGGATTCTTTATCTAATTTGATATCTAAGTTAAACATTGGCTCTACATAATCATAGCCATTCATCAACCCGAAGCGTACAACCTGTTCATAATACCAGTCTGTTACTTCTTTTTTGTATTCTAAATTCTTATTGGAGTAGTCACTCTCTTCATCTTCCGGACCATTGTATAACAGATTACCATACTGATCGATAATCTTAACATTCTCCGTACTAGAATTGCCTAATGCATTGGCAACCGCCACCGCAATTGCTTCTGAACTTGATTTTTTAAACTTATCATTGATTGTCAGGTATACGCTGCAGCTTGTATCTTTTTCTGATTCTAAAATGCTGCTTGTATTATCCGTTGGAAGATAGCTTACCCTCGCATCTTCAATGCCTTCCTGACGTTTTAACAAGTCCTCTAAGTCACTCTGAAAATAAAGATGAAGCTTTAACTGCTTATCGCTGTTTGTTGTGCTCATATCATTATTTAACAGCTGCTCTAATGAAAACTTTGTTGTCGTCGCAATCTCACTGTCCGCTAATGCAAGAACAGCATCTGACTGCTTTCTCGAATCAACTTTGACCGTCAGATTATCTTCCTCTAACTGATAGGCGATTCCCTGCTCTTTTAGTAAATCAATTGCTTCTTTTGCTGTCTTTGTATCTTCAAATGTCATCAGCTTGACATATTCTGTTCTGGTCAACACAAAAGAAAGAACCAAAATCATCACCGCGATTACACCTACGATACTTAAAAAAATCGTCTTCTGTTTTTTCGAATATTTTTTCCAGATTTCAAGAAGCCTAGCTGGTATATTCTTTAATCTCTCTAGCATATTATCCCTTTCTTACACCTTAGAACTGTAACTGCATGATTTCTTTATAAGCATCCATGACAGCATTACGAACTGCTACCGTGTACTGTAAAGAGACATTTGCTTTCTGTTGCGCAATCTGTAACTCATGTGTATTTGTTGTTAATCCAAGGGCATATGATATCTCTGCCTCTTCTGCCTGCTTGGTATATTCATTTGTTTCATTGATCATACTCACAGCCGACTGAAATAGCGCTTCAAACGCTGTGTTATTTGTAGTTGTTTCCTGGTTACTAGTAATCCCTCTTGTATATTCTCTTAAATCACTGACCGTGCTTATTGATGAAATGTCCATTTCTTTATAACCTCTCTATTCTTATCCCGTCTTCATCTTTATCGCAATTTTATTTGCCGACTTCTAATCCTTTTAAAAGCATATTCTTAGTCGCATTAAACGCTGTGACATTCGCCTCATAGGACCGGGACGCATCAATTAGATTAGTCATCTCGGTAACAGTATTTACATTAGAGTATGTAACATAGCCATCCTCATCCGCATCTGGGTGAGAAGGATCATATACCTGATTCATTGCAGTAACATGATCTTCTACTATAGAAGTGACTTTAACGCCATTTCCAGTAGTGCTTTTCGTACGACTTCCGCTTGTTGCTGTCACAAGGGCATTGCTAAACGTATCCTGCTTTTCAGAAAAAACCACTGTCTTTCTGCGATACACTTCTCCATTCTCATCTCGTGTTGTATTCGCATTCGCAATATTCTGCGAAATCAAATCCATACGTAACTGCTGTGCTGACATGCCACTCGCACTTACGTTCATACTACTCATAAAAGACATTTGCTTTCCTCCTCATTATTTCTGCAGAACTGCTTTCATTCTGTTAAACTCCTGTGTCATAGAATCAAGCAGTGTATAATAACGAATCTGATTTTCCGCCAAGTTCGCATTCTCTGTTGCAATATCTACATTATTACCATCCGTACGATAGCTTAACTCTGAACGATCTGTATAAACACTAGCATTCAAATTCTCAAGATTCATATTTGAAACTGCGCGTGCAAGATCCGAATCATTCTTCAGCTCGCTTTTTAAATACGTCTCAAATTTAATATCTTTACGTTTGTAGTTCGGAGTATCATTATTTGCGATATTGTTTGATATTACTTCATGTCGTAAATAAGTTGCATCTGCCGTTTTCTCAAGCACATTTATAAAACTAAATGCATTAGAACCAATCATCTGGCATCTCCTTGTCTCTTCTCTTTATAGTAATTTTGAAACGATTTATTTGTTAGTTTCCAAAAATTTCATATTTTGTTATTTTTCGTTTCTTTTGTTCCTATTTATTATAATTAATGGAAAAAAAAAACGCAAGCTGATTTTGACTTTTTGTATATTTATGAATTATTTGGCAGAACTTACATATTTTGTGTAATTTTTTTGGTTTTTTCCTTATTTTACAAGGGTTTATGACTTTTTCTTCTCCTATATCTCCGACAATAAAAAAAGCTTATAGGACCAATTTCCTATAAGCCTTCTTAATTATTATTCATTGTTTTGTATTAATTATTGCATTTTTTTCAATTCATCAAATACTACATCATTTAATACTTTAATATATGTGCCCTTCATACCAGAAGAACGTGATTCGATTACGCCGGCGCTTTCAAATTTTCTAAGGGCATTCACAATTACGGAACGCGTTATACCAACACGGTCGGCTATCTTGCTTGCTACTAAGATTCCCTCGTTTCCGTCTAACTCTTCAAAAATATGCGTGATTGCTTCTAACTCAGAAAAAGATAACGTACTAATTGCCGAACGAACAATATGTACCTTACGGTTCTCCTCTGCATTCTCTTCATTGACAGAACGCATCATCTCTAAGCCTACTACTGTTGTTCCATATTCACTCAAAATAATATCGTCAATGGAATATTGTTTGGAATTTTTATATAAGAAAAGCGTACCAAGTCTCTCACCTGCAATATCAATTGGGGTAATAATCGCCTGGTAATCATCAACATTATCAAACTCAAAACCTAATGTTGCTAAATTCACATTTTCTTTCGTGGACAGGATATTGAGCAGTCTTTCATTCAACATCGAATCAATATAACCGCCAACAGAATCTTTGATTAATTCACCAATCGGCGGGATATCAGCTCTATTCTTAATCCCCAGAACCTTTCCTTTTTTGCTGATTACTAAAATGTCTGATTCTAAGATGTCACTAAGCACCAAACAAATGTCATTAAATACTACCTTGTGTGAATTATTATTGTGTAGAAGCTTATTAATTTTTCTAGTTTTATCCAACAACTGTACACTCATTTAAGAACCCCCATGACCATTCTTTGGCCTTTTTTAATAAATCAATTGGTAATAAGTACCTAATGGACTATGTTTACAATTTTATCATATGTTTTTTTAAAAAACAATAGTAATTTTGCTATTTTGACACACATTTCAAGTCTTTTTAGTTATTTTTCACTAATTTTTATAATTATTCCATTGAAATACACGATATGTAGCGGAATAATATAGATAAGAAAACCAAAAAAACCTTTTTATCCTGCAATCTTTTGATTGCAGAATAAAAAGGTTTTTTCTCTTAATCTTCCTTCTTTTCCTGATCCGGTTCCATATTCTTAACAAAACCACATGTCTCATCGATACATACAAGTTTATTTCCTTTTTCAAGTAGTACTTTGTTGCATTTTGGACAACGCTCATTAGAAGGCTTCTGCCAAGACATGAAATCACATTCTGGATTGTTTTCACATCCGTAATATCTTCTACCCTTTTTGGTTTTCTTTATAACAACGTCCTTGCCGCACTGTGGACAGGCAACTCCGATTTTTTCAAGATAAGGTTTTGTGTTTCTGCATTCCGGGAATCCTGGACAAGCTAAGAACTTGCCATGCGGTCCGTATTTAACAACCATATTGCGGCCACACTCTTCACAAATGACATCTGTTGTCTCATCTTCGATCTTCACCTGCTCTAGCTCTTTTTCAGCCTGTTCTACTGCTGCTTCTAAATCAGGATAAAAATTGCTAACAACTGTCTTCCAGCTTACGCATCCGTCTTCTACACCATCAAGAAGTGCTTCTAAATTAACTGTAAAATTCACATCA
Source organism: uncultured Lachnospiraceae bacterium (assembly GCA_945787565.1). GTDB lineage: Bacteria > Bacillota > Clostridia > Lachnospirales > Lachnospiraceae > Lachnoclostridium. The sequence goes on along the minus strand of CALZIE010000038.1, from coordinate 9,009 downwards.
ACAATAGACGCAAATGCCTGTTTCATAATCTTGTTTACTGCTTCTCCAAGTTCTGTCACATACAAATTCTTATTTTCTTTTATTACATAGCGTCTTGCGATGATTGTAGTAATCGTAGGAGCATAGGTACTAGGACGTCCGATTCCCTGTTCCTCTAATGTCTTAACAAGAGATGCCTCTGTATAGTGTGGAGGTGCCTGTGTAAAATGCTGACTCTTATCAAGCTGCTTTAATGAAATCTTAGTATCTTCATTAATGCTCTTTAAACCGCTTCCTTCATTCGTCTCATCATCATCTGATGATGTATAGACTGCCATATAGCCGTCAAATACAAGCTTAGAAGATGCCGCTGTAAAACGATATCCATTTCCATCAATCTTTGCGGATGTTGTCTCATATTTTGCTGGCTGCATACGACTTGCAATAAAACGTTTCCAAATCAGCTGGTATAAACGGAACTGATCTCTGCTTAACGATTCTTTTACAATAGTAGGTGTCAATTCAACATAAGTCGGACGAATCGCCTCATGGGCATCCTGAATCTTCTTGCCACTTGACTTATTTACATCATGTACTGTAACAGATTCTTCACCATAGTTTGCTTTTACAAACTCTTTTGCTGCTGCATCCGCTTCTTCTGATACACGTACAGAATCGGTACGCAGATAGGAAATCAGACCAACTGTTCCATGTCCCGCTACATCGACACCTTCATACAACTGCTGAGCCAGACGCATTGTCTTCTGAGTGGAGAAATTCAGTACTTTCGCCGCTTCCTGCTGCATGGTACTTGTTGTAAATGGAAGTGGTGCTTTCTTCTGACGCTCTCCCACCTTCACTTCCGTAATCTTGAAATCTGCACCTTCTAAATCCTTAATGATCTTCTCTACTTCTTCTGCAGAGGAAATCGCTAACTTTTTCTTGGTATCTCCATAAAATTTCGCAACTAACGGCTTCTTCTCACCTTCTACTGCAAATTGTGCTTCTAAATGCCAGTATTCCTGTGGTAAGAATGCATTGATCTCTTCTTCTCGGTCACAAATAATTCGAAGTGCAACCGACTGAACACGGCCTGCACTAAGACCTCTCTTTACCTTTGCCCATAAAACAGGACTGATCTTATAGCCAACCATTCGATCTAACATTCTTCTCGCCTGCTGAGAATCCACCAGATTCATATCAATCTCTCTTGCTTCCTTGATGGAATTCTTCACTGCATTCTTTGTAATCTCATTAAATGTAATTCGGCTTGTATTCTTTTCATCTAGTTTTAATGTCTTGGATAAATGCCAGGAAATCGCTTCTCCTTCACGATCGGGGTCAGTTGCAAGGTACACGCGGTCCGCTTTTTTTACTTCTTTACGAAGTTTCGCAAGCAAATCGCCTTTTCCCCTAATTGTGATGTATTTTGGTTCAAATCCATGTTCTACGTCAATCCCCAACTGACTCTTTGGTAAGTCTCTGACATGTCCATTGGAAGCCAAAACCTCATAATTACTTCCCAAAAACTTTTTAATTGTTTTAGCTTTCGCCGGTGATTCCACAATAACTAAATATTTCGGCATAGTCTAAGCTCCCCTCATCTAAATCTCAAAGCAGTCCTTCTTTAAGCCTGCCTGTATCTTAAATTAAAATTGCCTATGTAATAGTATCTCATCGTTTGTACCTTACGCTTCTTTTTCACATAATTCAAAGAAAACCTTCTTATTTGTGAAGCTTTATGGATTAAAATCATGATTTTCCAACTATTTCGGTTGGAAACTTAAAACAGCATACACTATTTTCTTATCCGTTTCAAGTAAAATATTATAAATTTTTATGCATGTGTTATCTTATCGACATTTTTCCAACAAATTATAGTACATTTTTACTAATTCGACAGAACACATCTTACCATACAAATCCATCGTAAGAAAGTATATGCCTCTTTTTCCCCCTTTATTATACCTGTCCGTAAAATTAGTATCAGAATATGTGATTTTGACAACAGTTGCCTTCTCTGTTACATACGCAATAAACTGCATTTTATGACGCAGTTATGATAGTAATATTGCCACATAATGTCTGCTTTTATACATTTTGCTTGAATTAGACAATTTACTTAGACCTTCATACCTACTTTAATAAAACTGTATTTCTACTATATTAATAGTGATCACTACATCCGTTTTGTCTGCCTCTGTCATTTTATATTTCTCTTTTTATCCTTTTCATTTACTTGAATCACTACACACTCTTTTTTAGATTACGTTAATAACAAAATAGTTCTTTGATGTCTGCGTTACCACTCCCTTTATCTCTAGGGAAAGCAGGATCTTGATCACCATCTGCGGAGTAAAGGAAGTTTCATGAAGAATGGTCTCCAAATGTTTTGGCTGCATGCCAAGAACCTGATATACCGTCCGCTCTTCCGGTGCAAGCATGGCACTGATTCGTTTGATGGTTTCTTCTACCCCTTCTTTTTTCCGCCTCTTTTGTTCTGTCCTCATCAAACTCATCTGTCCATCTTCTTCTGAATATAAAGCCGATATGCTTTCGTACCGATAAGCTAGATCCTCCAGAATATCATCCGGGGATACTACTAACTTGGCACCTTTTTGAATCAAGCAATTACATCCTGTGCTAAGCGTATCCGTAACCTTGCCTGGCAGGGCATAAATATCTTTTCCTTGTTCTAAGCCTCTATCAACTGTAATTAATGTACCACTCCTCTTTCTTGCCTCAATCACAAGGATACCATCTGCAAGGCCCGATATAATCCGGTTTCTCATCGGGAAATGATACGCAAGAGGACTTGCTTTAGGCGGATATTCAGAAAGAATCCCTCCCCACTTTTCCATCTTTAAGTACAATTCCAGATTCTCTTTCGGGTAACATACATCAACACCGCTTCCAAGTACTCCGTATGTCTTTTTTCTAGCACTTAGCGCTCCTTCATGAGCGTGACCATCTATCCCATAAGCAAGACCGCTTATAATCTGCACACCTGCATCTGCAAGCTCCCTTGCAAAATACCTTGCCATCTCCGTTCCATAAAAGGAGCAGTTTCTTGCACCTATCACCGCTATAGATGGTTTCTTCGAATCCGGAAGCTCGCCCTTATAAAACAAATAGTAAGGTGCTTCATAAATATCCTTTAATCTATTAGGGTATGCCTCCTCCTTCTGTGTTACAAACGAAATTCCTCTTTTCGTCATCTCCTCGTACTCCAGACAGATTTTCTCTTCCTCTCTCCTTCTTTTTAGTGCCTCAACCTTCTTTTCCGTCATATCTGGTATAAGCATCAACTCTTCTTCTTTTGCCTTCCATATTCCCTCACTTGTTTCAAATTTCTCAAGAAGGCGTTCTATGTCCTTTCTTCCTAACTCCGAAGTCGTGGCCAGATAAAACCAGCACATTTTCTCGTCCATCTACATCTCCTCCCAATACTTCTTATCCAAGCTCCGATAACAGATTGCCTCGCTAAGGTGTGTTTCCTTAATCTTCTCCGAACCATCTAAATCTGCAATTGTCCTTGCCACTCTTAAAATTCGGTGATATGCTCTGGCACTTAGATTCATCTTTACAAATGCTTTTTCTAACAGCTGTTTTTCCTTCTTTCCAATCTTACAGTATGCTGCAATCTCCTTCACACTTAACATGGAATTAAAATAAATCCCAGTTCCCTGATAGCGTTCATACTGAATCTTCCGTGCCTGTTCTACCCGCTTTCGAATCGTTTCTGAATTTTCCCGCTCTTCTTTTTTCTCTAAATCCTCATAACTAACCGGTGCTGTCTCCATACAGATATCAATTCGATCAAGCAGAGGTCTTGATATCTTAGACAGATACTTTCTTACATCCCGCATCGAACAGTTACATCTGCTTCGATCCGGATAAAACCCGCATCTACAAGGGTTCATAGCGGCGACAAGCATGAAGTTAGCCGGATAGGTATATGCTGCATTCAGTCTGGATACCGTCACCTGCCTATCTTCTAATGGCTGTCTTAACACTTCAATCGTATTCTGCTCAAACTCCGGAAGCTCATCTAAGAATAACACTCCGTTGGCAGCCAAACTTACCTCTCCGGGCTTTGGAACTCTGCCACCTCCTATTAATGCTGTTGTCGTAATGGTATGATGCGGTGCTCTAAATGGCCGCTCAAAAAGGAGACTCTCTCCTTCTTTTAAAAGTCCCGACACACTGTAGATATTGGTAATATCTAAGCTTTCCTCAAACGTCAGCCTTGGCATGATGCCTGGTATCCGTTTAGCAAGCATAGTTTTCCCGGAACCAGGTGAACCAATTAACAAGATATTGTGCTGACCCGCTACTGCAACCTCCACCGCCCTCTTAGCAGCATGCTGCCCAGTTATCTCTGAAAAATCTGGCCCTCCTGCTGCCCTTTTCACCTTATCAAATCCCATTTTATACATGGAGTCGCACTGCTTTAATCCATCTACCGCCTGCATAAAATGTACTACTTCATTTAACGAGTCTGCTCCATATACTTCTATCCCTTCTACAACACTTCCTTCTTCTAAATTAGAGGTCGGAACAACACAACGAGAAAACCCTCGTTTTTTTGCAGCAGAAACAATCGGCAGTACACCATTGACACGGTTGATTCTGCCATCTAAACTCAACTCCCCGATTAACATTGTATTCTCTAAATCTTCACATGGAATATGGCCTGATGCGGCTAAGATTGCGACTGCAATTGCAAGATCATAAGCGGTTCCCTCTTTTCTTACATCTGCAGGCGAAAGATTGATTGTAATTCTTTTCGGCGGAAGATAATATCCCTGATTACGAAGCGCAATCCGGACCCGCTCTTTTGCTTCTTTTACATCCGTTGCTAACAGACCTACCAGCTCGAATACTGGCAGCCCATCACTCACATCCGCTTCTACTGATATTACAAGTCCCCGGATGCCATTCACGGATGCACTATATGCTTTACTAAACATACTGCTCCCTTCTGCTCTCTCCTAACAGAAGGCATTTGCCAAATTTATTGTAACAAAAAGGAAAGAGCCTGGCAAGACTCTTTCCTTTTTTTCCTATTATTTATGATCATGATCTAAGATCTTCTTCAGTTCATTCATAAAAGTATTCACATCTTTAAATTCACGATATACGGAAGCAAAACGCACATAAGCAACTGCATCTAGTTCCTTTAATTTGTCCATGACAATCTCGCCAATCTTAAAGCTTGGCACTTCCTTTTCCTCTAGATTAAAAACGGTATTCTCTATTTCATCTACCAGTTTCGTTATCGTATCAACACTGATTGGGCGCTTATGACAAGAACGGAATACGCCAGCTTCAATCTTAGAACGGTCATATGGTTCTCTATTATTATCTTTCTTTATTACAACTAAAGGAATCGTCTCCACTTTTTCGTAAGTTGTAAAACGTTTCGAGCATTCATCGCATTGTCTCCTTCTGCGAATGGAACTATTATCATCTGCCGGTCTGGAATCAATAACCCTCGTATTCTCTTTTCCACAAAATGGACATTTCATCAGTATCGCCTCCTACTTCTTGATACACTGGCCTAAAGTAAGCTTTCTATCTTCTATAGCACTCTGTTTAACTATTATATTGAATAAATTTCCACAGGTCAAGAATATTTTGTGAGTACCATCATAGGATAAGATAGAATTCTCTTTTCTGCCTGTCAGCTTCTATGTTGCCAGAAAAGAAAGCGTATCCCTAAAATAGTATTCGATGTTGGAGGAACGATTATGCGCATTGCAGAACTGAAACAGAAAGAAGTTATCAATTGTAAAGATTGTGAACGCCTCGGATTTGTAGGCGATGTGGATTTTGATATTGAAACCGGCAGAATGATTGCCATTGTTGTACCTGGACCATGTAAGATTTGGGGTATTATCGGAAGAGATCATGAGTATGTCATCCCATTTGACTATATTAAGCAGATTGGAATGGATATCATCTTAGTGGATATCAATCCTGAGGAATTTCTTAAAAAGTGTGCCGGGCTGTAGTTTTTTCCCTGGTTGTCCTTTACAGCCAAACATATGTTTTATATAATAAAAAAAGGACAAGTTATAACAGGGGGAATGCATATGAATAACAAATCTAGAATTATCTTTCACGTAGATGTAAACAGTGCATTTTTAAGCTGGGAATCTGCCTGGCGAGAAGAAGAACAAAAGGATGATTCCTCACCCGATTTAAGGACCATTGCCTCCGCGATTGGAGGGGACCAAAAAAGCCGTCACGGAATCATTTTAGCCAAGTCAACAAAAGCAAAAGAATATGGCATTGTAACTGGAGAACCTTTAGTCTCCGCTCTAAAAAAATGCCCAAACCTTGTAATCATACCACCCAATTTTAAGATCTATACAAAATACTCTGCAAGGCTTATGAAACTTCTTTCTGACTATACACCTACCATCTTTCAGTTTAGCATCGATGAAGCCTTTCTTGACATGACCGAAACCTGTCATTTATTTGGTGAACCACTTGCAGTTGCCAATGAAATCCGCAAACGAATTGAAACAGAACTTCATTTCACAGTAAATGTAGGGGTATCCACCAATAAGCTCCTTGCCAAGATGGCTTCTGACTTTAAGAAACCAAACTTATGCCACACACTGTTTCCAGAAGAAATCAGGCAAAAGATGTGGCCACTTCCCGTCGATGAATTGTTCTTTGTCGGGCGAAGCACCGTAAAAAAATGCACTATGTTAGGTATCCATACAATTGGCGACTTAGCGATGATGAATCCTTCCATCTTAAAGGCACACTTCGGTGTGAAATACGCCGAACTGATTCATAACTACGCAAATGGCATCGACGATGAGCCGGTCGTACCGGATGAAGGACCAAACAAAGGATATGGCAACAGTGTCACATTAAAACGAGATGTGACCGATTTTGAAACAGCCTCCCAGGTTCTCTTAGCACTCAGTGAAACAGTAGGCTCACGCCTTCGTATGGCAGGAGTGAAATGCAACTGTATCACGGTAGAACTAAAAAATGCGGATTTCGTCACCAAAACCCACCAAGTCACCTTACCCGATTCCACAAATACAACCAATCTAATTTATGAAGCTTCCTGCAAACTATTAAAAGAGTGCTGGAACTTCGAGCCTCTTCGTCTATTAGGTATCCGCACCTCAAAATTAGACGATAGCGACTTCACCCAACTATCTTTATTCGATAACCCAAAGAGTGAAAAACAGAAAAAACTCGATATCGCCATCGACTCCATTCGTGGAAAATTCGGAGACAGTTCTATCAAACGAGCCAGTTTCCTTTCCAATGATACAATCTGTCCCCATAAAGTAGGCAAATAGAAAAAGAAAAGAGCAAGCAAACTAAGAGAGGGTGGCACTTTACGTATTATCACCCCAATCTTTAAGGGAAATAATACGTAAAACGCTATCCTCTCTTAGCTTGCCTGTCTAAACGTCCCTCTAGCAAATTGTTGGCTCTAAAGTAGTTTCAAATCAATTTCTAACGTAGTTTTAAATTAATTTCTAACATAATTCTAAATCAGATCATAAATATCAATATTCTCTCCAGTAAGCCCTACATAAGCACCTGACTTCGCTTCCGGTGCATCTTTATGAGCTAACAACCATTTATTCCGTGCAAATAACATCTCATCTTCCACATTCTTAACGGTCAGTTCCGGCTTGTCTGTGTTGGTACCCTTCGGAAGAATGACCACCACCTTAAATGGCGCATTCTTAGAAGCAGAACATGGAGCATAATGAAGAGCGCTTGGATACAGTTCCACTGCCATCCCAGCCGGACAAAGATACGCTTTCACTTTGCTTGTATCTAACTTACCATCCACAATATCCTTTCTGGATGCCAATAAAAAGATCATATCCTGAACTGGAATATTAATTTCACTGTCTCTATGATATTCCAGACAATTTAATACAGTATTCGTGCCATTGCAATAACCAATCTGAATTGGCATTCCACCATAACAGTTTACAGAGAAGTCCTGCATTGCAGGTGTCGCTTCTAAATTCACATCGCTTGGCACATAAACAACCGCATCCTTAGGAGCTGTCGTCGTCTCATCTAATACCTTTAATAATTGCTCCGTCTCATATCCTTCTACAATTGTTCCGAATTCCCTAAAAGACGGATCTGTCACTTTCATAATCTCTAACTGCATCTTTGCTTCCTCCCATAATTTACTAATATTCGATAAGATTATTTTATCCTATTCTTTCCGAAACGTAAACCTATCTTTTTCCATTACAAACATGCGTTTTTTATACATCCAATGCTTCCAACCGATACGTTCCCTACTAATCCTTCTAACCAAGCTCTCAGCACAGACTTTATCTTTCTATTTCAGTAGCAAGATTTCTATTTTACAAATAAGAATGTTTTCTTTAATTCTCCCATACAGGACTGAATCGATTCCATACTTCCCTTTAGTGATCCCTGTACCATGGTAGCACTTCCACCGCCACGTCCATTCAGTGCTGCATTCAGTTCTTTTCCTATTTCTCGACAGTCTTCTGCTTTGCTTGTCACCACATACTGAAATACACCTTCTTCGCTTTCAGAAAAAACAGCAGAAACACCGGTTATCTTTGCCAATGCTGCATTAGCAAGCTGTCTTACTCCATTTCCATCTAACCCTTTTTCCATAAAGCATACATGCTCTGTTCCATCCGGAATTTCATTTGCCTTACAAGCTATCAGTTTCTGAGACTGGTTCATAATCACACCCTTTAGGGAAGAATTCTCTTCCTTCAGACGTTTTACTGCTTCTGCCACCTGATTCTGCTTTGCACTCAGAAGAACCGAGATTTCATTTACCTGCTTTTCTAAAAGGAGGGTATATTCTAAGGCACGCATACCGCATAACATAAAGATACGCACACCACTTTTATACTTATTCACCGATAACAGTTTAATCATGCCAATCTCTCCTGTCTTATGCACATGAGGTGCACAACAGGCACAGCGATCATAGCCAGGAACCGTCACAATACGGATATCCCCTTCGATTTCTTTCTT
>CALZIE010000037.1 GCA_945787565.1 uncultured Lachnospiraceae bacterium | reverse complement strand
AGTAGGTCCAGTAGGTCCAGTAGGTCCAGTGTGTCCGGTAGCTCCGGTAGCTCCCGGAGGCACTACGATTAAGGAAGGATCAATAGGAGGTCCAGTCGGTCCAACCGGTCCGGTCGGTCCCAAGGCGCCGTCTAATCCGGCCGGTCCGGTAGCACCAGTACTTCCTGGAGCCCCTGGAGCCCCAGGAAATCCAGGAAATCCTTGAGGTCCTTGAGGTCCAGTAGGTCCCTGAGGTCCTGGTTTGCCGATACATTTGCATTCATGAGATGGTTTTTTACAGCAATCATCGTCATGGTGGTGTTTGGATTTATGACGATGACAATCAGGTTCTGCAGCGTTAGGTGAGTTCTTCTTGATGGCAGCAGTTCTTTTTCTTTGAATCATTTTACTGTCGTGATGATCTTTATGTGGCATGTTAGGATATCCTTTCAGCAAAGTCTTAGTAATATTATATGGAGAGAGAAGGTTATTGGAAACTAAAAATTAAGAGGGACAATACAATAAAGATTTAGAGTAAAATCAGCAATTGTCACATATATTAGAGTAAAACTATAAAAAATGGAAAAAGAATGATTACAATAAGTTTATGCATGATTGTGAAAAATGAAGAAAAGAGGCTGGAGCGTTGTCTTGAATCCATAAAGGATGTTGTAGATCAGATTGTTATTGTAGATACGGGGTCTGATGATGGAACAAAGAAAATCGCGGATAGATATACACAGGCAGTGTATGACTTTAAGTGGATTGATGATTTTGCTGCGGCTAGGAATTACTCCTTTAGCAAGGCGGAGTGCGATTACATATTGTGGCTGGATGCAGATGATATACTGCTTCCGCAGGACGCAGAGAAATTAAATAAGTTAAAAGCCAGATTAGATCCTAAGGTTGATGGCATTACGTTTCTATATCATTATGCATTTGATGAAGAAAAAAATCCCTCACTGGTTTTTCGAAGAATCCGGCTGGTAAAGCGAGAAAAGAATTATATATGGAGAGGTTTTATTCATGAATATGTTGAAGTGGATGGCAAGGTGATAGATGAAGATATCATTGTCACCCATACAAGAGATCATGGAGACAGTGACCGTAATCTGAACATATATATAAAAAAGAAGAAAGAAGGGGTTTCATTTACTCCACGAGATCAGTATTACTATGCTAAGGAGCTGTATTATCATAGAAAACTGGGGGAAGCAATAAGCGAGTTAAAAAAGAGCACTACAATGAATCTGTGGGTGGAGGATAAGCTGGATGCATTGTATTGCATTGCGGATTGTTATCAGTGGCAGGAAGAGTATAAAAAGGCAAGAGAAGCTCTCTATGAGTGTTTTGAATTAAAGAGTCCTAGGGCGGAAGGATTGTACCGTCTGGCAAAAACATTTCAGGAAGAAAAGAAATATGAAAATGCAATCTACTGGTATGAAAGTATTTTTACCTTAAAAAAGCCGGACACAGCAGGTTTTCTCTTTGATGAGTATTGGACATGGAAACCACATTTAGAATTATGCTGCTGTTATTATCAGATGAATGATGTTGTGAAAGCGATATATCATAATGAAAAAGCTGCTCAATTTAAGCCAAATGATGGAGCTGTTCAGTATAACCGTGAGTTTTTTGAAAGCTTGAAAGAAAAATAGGCATAAAAATAGGGCTGTCGCGTCATCCTTAGAGTTATGACTCTGGGATGTTGCGACAGCCCTTTGATTTATTCGGTAGCCATTCTTTTTACTTGAGAAAATGCATTAGCAGTAACCGGAATCACAATAAGAACCAGGGTTAATGCTGCTTCTGTAAAAATATAAGAACCGTTGTAAATCAGAGAGTAAACACCGGCACTCATATTTTCTGGAGCATAGGATGCAAAGAAGATAACACCGGATAAAAATGCGAATACAAAGCGGCCGAGTACAGCAGCAATATAGCCAATTGCAAGACCATGTTTCTTCTTCCAGAAGAAGCCGGAGATACCGAGAGCACCGAAGGCAAGCGGATAATCAATCAACAGCTGTGGAAGGGAGTAAAACTTAGGATCGATGACAAACTGTAAAAGTCCATAAGCAAGAGCCGTAGTGATTCCAACTTTCGGTCCGTACCAATATCCAATCAGTACGATAAACAGCATGCTGCATAAGGTAATGGAACCACCCATAGGCAGGTTCAAAAACTTGATGTAAGAGGTAACCATGGCAAGTGCAAGAGCAATTCCTGAGAATACCATCTGTTTGGTTGTGATGCCTTTTTCATGTGCCTTCTTCGGACGAAGGTACAGAGCAAGTGCGAGCAGTGCTGCGATTACTACAACAACGGCGATGATGCCGGCGGGTGTGAGTTTATACACATCCTCTCCCCAACTGTTAACGGTCGGCTTTGCAAAAAAGTTTAACATAAAAAAATCCTCCTTATGAAAGCATAGGAGGGAACCACGAAATACGCTTCCTTACGCCGGTATTAGCCGGATCAAGTGATGAGGGTCAGTGCACAAGCTTTTGTGAGCACTTCTCAGCGTGGAGCTCCCCTAGCAAATAAAAATATGTGGAAGGAATTCAAAATATTCCTTCGTTACCGAGATATAATATACCAATTAATTGGAAATGTCAAGATGACATTCTGCAAATGGAATAATAGGCATAGGCTTGTTTTTAGAATCAGGATTCACTATAATAAAATAAGTTTGCACACAGGCAGATAAGAGAGAAAGAGGAGAAGAAAAATGAGTCAGAAGGTTAAGAATTTTCTTGTATGTACCGGCATTTTTGTATTTGTTATGGGCGTAATGCTGGTGGCAGCAGGTTTTATGAAAAGAAGTCTGGACACAGACGGTGCAGAGAATGGAATTGTAGCGGAAGAAGTAAATGATGCAGCAGGAAATGACTCGGCAAGTGATGGTATAGAATTGGAAAAAGAAGAGCTTGAAAATAGTGAAGAGTCAGAAAATCCAAATATAGAGGATGATGAAGAACAGGATAGTGGAAATGCTCAAAACAGCATAGATGAGAGCAGTGAACAGGAAGATGCTAACCTGGATATAGAAGAGAATGATAGTAATGCACAGACAGAAGCTGGTGACAGTGAAGCGGGTGGCAATGAGGAAGATGAGAATGCTACCGATATTATGAATAATTCGAATGTATCCGAAGATCAGACCGATTCTAACGGGGCAGTCAAGGTTATTGCAATTGATGCAGGACATCAGCTTAATGGAAATTCAGACAAGGAACCAAACGGACCAGGATCAAGTGTAATGAAAGCAAAAGTAACATCCGGTGCTACTGGCGTGTCTAGTAAGGTGCCAGAGTATGTGCTGACACTGGAAGTTTCCTTAAAACTAAAAGAAGTCTTGTTGGAGCGCGGATATGAAGTAGTTATGATCCGAGAAACCCACGAGGTAGATTTAAGTAATGCAGAACGTGCGCAGATTGCAAATGAAAGTGCGGACTTATTTATACGAATCCATGCAAATGGAGCCGATGACGCAAGCGTATCAGGTGCTCTTACGATTTATCCAAGCAAGGACAATGAGTATGTGGCTTATATGTCCGAGGAATGCGAGAGTCTTTCCAAAGCTGTGGTGGACGGATTATGTGAAGCGACCGGAGCAAAGAATCGCGGAGCTGTTGCAATGGACAATATGAGTGGCATTAATTGGTGCAGTATTCCGGTTACAATCGTGGAGATGGGATATCTCTCAAATCCCCAAGAGGATGAGCTGATGCAGCAGGAAGCTTATCAGGAAAAGATTGCGAAGGGGATTGCAGATGGAATTGATGCTTATGTAAATAAGCAGTATCAATAGCCCTGATGAGAATAAATAATAAAAAGAAATCAGAAATCCTTACCGAAAGCCTTTGAAAATATGTTATTTTGTGGTACACTACTAAAAATAAATTTTCAAATACAGAAATTAGAAGGAAATAAAAAATGAGAAATATACAGCTTACGATTGAATACGATGGTTCCCGTTATGATGGATGGCAGAAACAGCCGGGAAGCAAGAGTGCGATTACGATTCAGGATAAAATAGAAGATGTTTTAAGCAAGATGGAAGGCGAGACCGTGGAAGTGATCGGTGCCGCGAGAACCGAAGCTGGTGTACATGCATATCACCAGATTGCCAATTTTAAAACAAACTCGGATATGAAGGTATATGAGATTAAGCATTATTTAAACCGATTTCTCCCAAGAGATATTGCAGTTGTGGAAGCACTTGAGGTGCCAGAGAGATTCCATGCAAGCTTTAATGCGAAGAGTTTTGTTTATGAGTATAAGATATCAGTTGGCGAGGTGCCTTCTGTATTTGATAGAAAATATAACTATTACTGCTTCAAGCGTTTGGATGTGGCAAAGATGAAGGAAGCAGCAAAAGCATTGATCGGAACACACGATTTTAAAGCATTTTCAGATAATAAGAGAATGAAAAAGTCCACCATTCGTGAGATTTTATCTCTTGATATCTATGGAGATGACAAAGAAGTATTAATCACAGTCCATGGAGATGACTTCTGGCCTCATATGGTACGAATTATCGTCGGAACCCTGATTCAGGTAGGGCTTGGCGAAATCGAACCAGATAAGATGGCAGATATTTTAGAAAGTAAAGACAGAGAAAAAGCCGGACCGACTGCAGAGGCGAAAGGATTATTCCTCTCAGAGGTTATGTATATCTAATAAGTCAGAACGATATCGGTTTTTATCATATTACAAGCGTGGAAAGGTGAATAAAACAGTGATTACATTAATTAAAAATGGTTATGTGTTAGATCCTTCAACAAAAACAGAAGGAATTTATGATGTATTAGTAGAAGATGATGTTATTAAGCAGGTGGCAAAGAATATTGAGGCTGATGCGCATCAGGTTATTGATGCTTCCGGAAAATACGTGATGCCGGGCTTTATTGATCTTCATGTGCATTTGCGGGAACCGGGATTCGAGTATAAGGAAACGATTGCAACCGGCTCTATGGCAGCAGCAGTCGGAGGTTATACCACAATCTGTCCGATGCCGAATACGAAACCGGCCATTGATAATAAATGTATGATTGAATATCTGAATTATAAGGCGAAGGAAGAAGCGGCTGTGAATATTGTGCCAATTGGTGCAATCACAATCGGTCAGGCGGGCAATAAGTTGGCGGATATCAAAGCAATGGCAGAAGCCGGAGCTATGGCAGTCAGTGAAGATGGAAAGTCCGTTATGGACATCAATCTGTATGTCGAAGGCATGCGTGCCGCAAAAGAAGCCGGAATCCCGGTATTTGCCCACTGTGAAGATAAAGTGTTAGCAAAGACAGGTGCCATGAACGAAGGAAAGCGTGCCAAAGAACTGGGACTGGAAGGAATCAGTAATGCTGTGGAAGATGTCATTACAGCAAGAGACATCTTCCTTGCAAAAGAGACTGGTGTTCAATTACATCTTTGTCACTGTTCTACCGAAGATTCCGTACGTCTTGTAAAGATGGCAAAAGAAATGAACCTTCCGGTGACCGGTGAGGTATGTCCTCACCATTTCACCTTATGTGATGAAGATATTCCGAATGATGATCCAAACTATAAGATGAATCCTCCTCTTCGTGCCGCAAAGGATGTACAGGCATTAAAAGAGGCGCTTCGAGACGGCATTATGGATGTAATCTCTACCGATCATGCCCCACATAGTAAAGAAGAAAAATCCGGCTCCATGGCACAGTCCCCATTTGGCATTGTTGGCTCGGAGACTGCATTTTCCTTAACATACACAGAATTAGTAAAAGGCGGATACTTAACCCCAATGCAGATGGTAGAGAAGATGAGTTACAATCCAGCGAAAATCCTTGGTATTGATAAAGGAAGTTTAGCTCCAGGAAAGATTGCAGATTTAGTCATTGCAGATATTAATAATGAATATACCATTGATGTCAATCAGTTTGTCTCAAAAGGAAAGAATTCTCCATTTCACGGAAGAAGGGTATATGGAAAAGTTGAGCTTACCATGGTAAGTGGCGAAGTCGTATATGAAGCATCGCTTTAAAAAGAGCAGCTTTATAATAGAAAAGTCAGATAACATAAACCGGAGGAAGTTAAGATGATTCAGAAGTTAATTGAAAAAATTGAAAAGAACAGTGCACCAATCGTAGTGGGATTAGATCCAATGTTAAACTATATCCCAGAACATGTGAAAGCCAATGCATTCAAAGAACATGGCGAGACATTGGAAGGAGCAGCTGCTGCGATTTTCGAGTATAACAAGGCAATTGTAGATGCCACCTATGATTTGATTCCGGCAGTAAAGCCACAGATTGCGATGTATGAGCAGTTTGGCATTCCAGGAATGATTGCCTATAAGAAGACAGTTGACTACTGTAAATCAAAAGATTTAGTTGTAATCGGTGATGTGAAAAGAGGGGATATCGGTTCCACTTCCGCAGCCTATGCCACAGCCCATTTAGGTAAGGTGAAAGTAGGAAGCAACTCTTTCTACGCATTTGATGAAGATTTTGCAACCGTAAATCCATACCTTGGAAGCGATGGAATCATTCCATTCGTCGACGTATGCAAAGAAGAGAACAAAGGTCTCTTCATTCTTGTAAAAACCTCCAATCCAAGTTCCGGTGAATTCCAGGATCGTTTAATCGACGGAAAGCCATTATACGAATTAGTCGGAAGAAAAGTAGCAGAATGGGGCGAGATGTGCATGGGCAAAGACTACAGCTACATCGGAGCCGTAGTAGGTGCCACCTATCCAGAAATGGGTAAAGTGCTTCGTGAGATTATGCCAAAGAACTATATCTTAGTTCCAGGCTATGGCGCACAGGGCGGAAAAGGCAAAGACCTCGTTCATTTCTTTAACAAAGACGGTCTAGGAGCCATCATCAACTCCTCTCGCGGCATTATCGCAGCATACAAGCAGGAAGAATACAAAAACTTCGGCGAATCCTGCTACGCAGATGCATCCCGCCAGGCGGTTATCAATATGGTAGAAGACATCAAATCTGCTCTTGTAAAATAAATAGCGATAATCGTACAACTGATTAGATAAGTAAAGGGTGACTTAAAGAAACTTTAAGTCGCCCTTTACTCATTTAGATTTACAGAAGTTCAAAATTAAGCACTGGACTTCTGTTTGCTGGCATTCTAATTATCGATTACGTAACCTGGTAACTTGTAGCACATACTGGCTGTTAGCAGCGTAACTAAGTGCCGGCTTCCATTCCTACTACCAGAATTCGACAGCACTCCCGTCTATTTTCCTTTATATGTTTGTCAGATTTTATAAATTCTACTTGTATTTCACGGGGGATAGAGATATAATCAAAATCCTAAGAGTAAATTTACAGTTTTCGTTTTTTTAGCTTATTCGCTACCAGAAACAGAATAAGCAAAAGGATTGCAGGAATCAGGATGTTTTTATATCGCGTATAGTAAGAAACCGCTTTGCTCCAGTTATCACATAACAAATAGCCGAGACCAACTAAGAAGGTATTCCATACGGCGATGCCAAACATGGAGTACCCAATGAATGCAGAAAGCGGCTGTTTTGCTGCGCCTGCAATAAAAGCTATGTAGGTACGGCACAAAGGAATCATGCGCCCAAAACATACCGCATAGGAACCGAACCGATCGAACTTATCGTAGGATGCGTCGATTCCCTTCTTTGTTTTTGGAAACTTCCGTTGAATGCGTTCTAACAGAAGAGCCCCGCCGGAATGGCCAATGGCATAGCAGATCAGAGTGCCGAGAATACCGGCAGTAACGCTGATTGCAAGCACGAGCAGGAAAGGAAGTCCTTTCGAGGCGGCAAATGCACCGGAGAATGGCAGAACGATCTCACTGGAGACCGGAAAGCACGCATATTCCAGCATAATGATAATAAACATTGCAATAATTCCGTAATCATAAATGAACTGAATGACAGAATTCATGTTAGCTCCTTGTCTAAGGGATTATTATTATAATATATGAAAAAGAGTAGTAACTATTCAGAAACGAAGCTGTCCTAATGGAGGATTTTATGAAAGTGTGTAAAAACAAATTGACCCAGACGCAGATTATCGCTTTGGGCTTTTTGCTTATGATTATAGTAGGTACGATGCTTCTGATGCTCCCAATCTCAAGCAAGAGCGGGGAATGGACAAGTTTCTCAGATGCGATTTTCACCTCTACATCCGCTACTTGTGTGACAGGACTCGTAGTAAGAGACACCTTCCGGTACTGGTCTTTGTTTGGCCAGCTGGTTATACTGGTGTTAATCCAGATTGGCGGTCTTGGATTTATGACGATCGCAACTCTGTTTTCTTTAGTATTACGAAGAAAGATTGGGTTAAAAGAAAGAGAACTTCTTCATGAAAGTGTTAGTACCTTACATATTGGGGGTATTGTAAAATTAACAAAGCGTATTCTCATCGGAACTTGTCTGTTTGAGGGATTAGGAGCCATTGTGCTGTCTATTCGCTTTATTCCGCAGCTAGGAGTCCTAAAAGGAATCTATAATGCTGTCTTTCACTCCATATCTGCTTTTTGTAATGCGGGATTTGATTTAATGGGGCGTTATGAAGAGTATTCCTCCTTTACTGCATATGCAGCGGATCCGATTATCAATATTACTATTATGGCGTTAATCATAATTGGAGGTATTGGTTTCATCGTATGGGAAGACGTGCTGATGCATAAGTTAAAGTTTCGAAAATACCATCTGCACTCCAAGATTGTACTTACTATGACTGTGATTCTAGTATTTGGGGGCGCTTTTTTATTCCTGATTTTTGAACAGAATAACTTGATGGCGGATATGACCTTTGGCGAGAAGATCTATGCCTCCTTATTCAGTTCAGTTACCGCAAGAACGGCGGGATTTAATACGATTGATACAGCAGCGCTGTCACAGAGCAGTAAATTGTTAACGATTATCTTAATGTTTATTGGAGGCAGTCCGGGATCGACTGCAGGCGGTATCAAGACTACTACGTTTTTCGTAATTGCGTTATACGTTGTAAGCTCAATGCGTCATGAAAATGAATGCAATATCTTTGGTAGACGAATTGAGCCTGATGCTATTAGAAGAGCGGCATCGGTGCTTGCCACTAATCTGTTTTTAGTACTTTCAGTAACATTAGTTATTTGTGGAATTCAGAATTTTAATCTGGTTGATGTGTTATTTGAGACATTTTCCGCAATCGGAACGGTAGGTATGTCAACCGGGATAACGAGAGATTTAGAAGAATTGTCAAGAATGCTGATTGTTTTCTTGATGTATTGTGGTCGTGTGGGTTCTCTTTCTTTTGCTCTTGCATTTACGGAAAGAAAGATGCCTTCTCCGCTTCAGCAGCCGGTAGAAAAGATCACGATAGGGTAGGGAGGATCACTTAGAAATGAAATCGATATTAATGATAGGGATGGGCCGTTTCGGTCATCATCTATGTATGGACTTAGTTAAACTTGGAAATGAAGTTATGGTTGTGGATGCAAGGGAAGAGAATTTAGAGGAATTGCTGCCTTATGTAACTTGCGCTAAGATTGGAGATTGTACGAATCTTGAAGTGCTTAAGAGCTTAGGCGTAGCAAATTTTGATCTGGTGTTTGTATGCATCGGGACAAACTTCCAAAGCAGCCTTGAGATTACAAGTCAGGTGAAGGAACTTGGCGCTAAGTACGTTATCAGCAAGGCAAACCGTGATATTCATGCTAAATTCTTGCTAAGAAATGGTGCGGATGAAGTTATTTATCCGGATCGTGATATCGCTGAGAAGCTGTCAGTACGTTTTTCCGCTAACCGTGTGTTTGATTATATTGAACTGACGGATGAGTTTTCTATCTATGAGATTCCTCCACTGGATAAGTGGATCGGAAAGAGTATTCGTGAGGTGGATTTTAGAGCAAAGTACCATGTGAGCATTATTGCGACAAAGGTGGGCGATGAGACGAAACTCCTTCCAGCAGCTGACCACGTTTTCTCCAAAGACGAACACCTCATGCTTATCGGCAAAAAACTAAACATCGATCGCATCCTTAAACAGATTTAGATATGGGGGAATTCTTCGGGGAGCCCTAGTGCCAGCGACGGAGTTAATGAACTTATTATAGGGAAAACAGGAATAAATTGGATAGAATTTATTTGCTATTTTCTCCACCGGAACTTATAATGAAAATACAGAAATTGTAAATGGATAAGTTATTAGTCGGGGGCTCGTAGCTATTATAAGAAAGCCAGACGGAGTGGTTTTGGTTTCGGGAAGGAGTAGAGTGGCAATGATTATTGATGGGCATGCTCATGCCTGTGGGGTATATGTAAATGCAACAAGCATTACCAAATATCTGAATGAGCATCATATTGATAAGCTTGTTTTATGTGGAGGGGAGATTAAGAGCAGAACGAATTATCATTATCCAATGATGGGAAATATGATAAAGAGCGAGTCTCTTCCCTATGTATGGAACCGGCTGATTGGCATACTCATTCAAAAGAAGCGTCTGAAGAATACGATGGAGCAGCAGAATGATGCAGTATACCGGATCGCAAGACGGATGAACGGAAGAGTGATTCAGGCTTACTGGGTAGACCCAATGCAGGAGAACTGTATTAAGAAGATGGAGGAAGCGTATAAGACGTATCAGTTTAAAATGATTAAGCTTCATCAGTGCTGGACGGAATTCGATCTCTTATCAAAGCAGAGCAGGGTGGTATTCCGATTTGCAAAGGTACATGACATGCCTGTATTTATTCATCTTTCGGATGCAGCGCAGGCAAGAAAGTTAGCGAAGGTCGCAACGCAGTTTAAGCAGGTTCCGATTATTGTGGCTCATATGATTGGTTTTTCGACGATTGTTGAGCATACAAAATCAGAAAATGTTTATTTTGATCTGTCAGGGCCTCAGTTATATTCGAAAGAGATATTAAAAAAGGCGATTGAGAAGATTGGCTGTGAAAGACTAATTTTAGGAAGTGACCATCCATATGGATACAATAATCTGGAACGGATATGGGAACGACTTAGAAAGCTGAATCTTTCGGATCAGGATATGAATCTGATCTGCGGAGAGAATCTGGTTCGTCTGCTTCATTTATGATAAGAGGAGCGTGGAATCGATAAAGTAGCAATATCGTAGCAATGGTGAAAGCTAAGAAGGAAAACGGGATAACCATATCATAGAAACAATAGAGGATGATTTTTATATGAGACGTGAGATACTGGAGAAGTTATCGATTATTACAAAAGAGGAACAGGAGATTTTAGATGGAAATCAAGTGATTCAGAAGGATTTGTATGCAACGGAGAAATCATTTGTGATACGGAGCGAGAAGATGATGGAAAAGGGAAGGCTGATTGAGATACGGCCTCACACAAGATTTGCGTATTTCCCGAAACATCGTCATGATTATATTGAGATTATCTATATGTGTGCTGGAACAACCACGCATATCATCAACGATACGAAAAAGGTGGTTTTACAGGAAGGGGAGCTACTGTTTTTAAGTCAGAATGCATATCATGAGATTCTTCCAGCGAAGGAAGAGGATATCGCAGTGAATTTTATTGTGCTTCCGGAATTCTTTGATGTGGCGCTTGATATGTTAGGCGATGATAATATTATCGGCGCATTTATCGCAGACAGCTTACGAAGCAGTCATGGAAGCGCAGAGTATCTGCATTTTCAGGTGGCAGATGTTATTACGGTACAGAATCTGATGGAGAACATGGTGTGGTCGATTCTTTATAAACAGCCCAACAGGCGTAAGATCAATCAAATCACGATGGGGATTTTATTTGTCCAGCTTCTTAATTATACGGAACGTATTGTTAGAAATGAGGATAAGCAGTATGAGAATGGGCTTGTTTTAGCGGTGATTCGATATATCGAGGAGAATTATCGGACGGCAACTTTAACAGAAGTGTGCGGGCAGTTAAACCAGTCAATGGGAAGGTTAAGTAAGTTAATAAAAGTGCAGTCCGGTTCTACCTATCAGGAACTGCTTCAGAATAAGAGGCTTAATAAGGCAGCAGAACTCTTAGAACGGACAAGGCTTTCTATCGCGGATATTATTTATCAGGTAGGATATGATAACTCCAGTTACTTTTACCGACTGTTTAAGGAACACTTCCATATGTCTCCAAAAGAATATAGACAATTACATAGTGGAAAATAAGGACGTAGTTTCAAGCAAACTGCGTCCTTATTTTTTTGGTCTATGAATTTTATAATAAGTTCAGTAAAAAAGGCATCATATGGGGAACTAAGTCAGAAAAGATAGAATTAGCAGAGAAACAGGTGGGGAAGGAGTGAGAAGATGGCAGCAGCATATTATCTGGCAGTTGATATTGGGGCATCAAGTGGTCGCCATATCTTATGTTCGAGAGATGAGAACGGAAGAATGCAGTTAGAGGAGATTCATCGGTTTGAGAACCGGTTGGAGAATCAGGACGGTACGTTATGCTGGAACTTTGAAAAGCTGTTTAAAGAAGTAAAAGAAGGTCTGAAAAAGTGCAAAGAAGCAGGCAAAATCCCGTATTCCATGGGAATTGATACATGGGGGGTTGACTTTGTATTATTAGACAAAGAGGACCGGGTACTTGGAAAGACAGTTGCCTACCGGGATCACAGAACGGAAGGAATGGATAAGGAAGTAGCAAAATACATCTCGAAAGAAGAGCTGTATGCACGCACTGGAATCCAGAAACAGATTTTTAACACCATCTATCAGATGATGGCGATTAAAAACAATACGCCAGAACTCTTAGAACAGGCAGAAAGCTTTTTAATGGTACCAGATTATTTTCATTTTCTATTAACTGGCAAAAAGGTAAATGAATATACGAATGCTACAACGACACAGCTCGTACATGCCGAACAGAAGACATGGGATAAAGAGATGATAAAGGAACTTGGTTATCCGGCAAAGCTGTTTGGGGAATTGTCCATGCCGGGAACGATGGTTGGACCGTTAAGAGAAGAGATCGCAAAGGAAGTGGGATTTAACTTAAATGTTGTTCTGCCTCCGACACATGATACCGCATCAGCAGTGCTTGCAATGCCGACGAATTCTCAGAATGCGATTTATCTAAGTTCCGGAACCTGGTCTTTAATGGGGATTGAATCGATGGATGCGAATACATCAGCAAAAAGCAGGGAGCTTAACTTTACGAATGAAGGCGGATATGAGTTCCGATATCGTTACCTAAAGAATATTATGGGGCTTTGGATGATTCAGTCAGTACGTCATGAGTTAGGAGACCGCCATTCTTTTGCTAAACTTTGTGATTTAGCAAGGGCAGAAGAAGAATATGAGGGGACACTGGATGTGAATGACCCATCGTTCTTAACACCGGTAAGCATGATCGGCGCTATTTATCGTTATTGTGAGGAACATAATCAGGAGAAACCGGACAGCGTAGGAAAACTTGCTAAGATTATTTATACAAGCCTTGCAAAATGTTATGGAAAGACAGTACAGGAGATTGAGAAAGTAACGAAAAGATCATTTGACAGCCTGTATGTGATGGGCGGAGGGTCAAAGGCAGATTATTTGAATGAACTGACGGCGAAGGAAGTGTCAGTCAAGGTTTATGCAGGACCGGATGAAGCGACAGCGATTGGAAATCTGGTGGCACAGATGATCGCAGCAAGTGAGTTTGCAGATATATGGGAAGCAAGAAAGTGTATATTCGATTCCTTTAACATTCGGGAAATTAAAACAAAATAGAAAGAGAAAGGGGTACAAAAAAATGAGCGTAGATACAAGATATCAAGAGGCAAAGGAGAAATATGCAAAACTTGGCATTGATACGGATGCTGCAATTGAAACATTATTAGGAAAGAGAATCTCTCTTCACTGCTGGCAGGGAGATGACGTTGGTGGCTTTGATCAGAAAGGTGCATTATCAGGAGGAATTCAGGCAACTGGAAATTACCCGGGAAAGGCAAGAACACCAGAAGAATTAATGGCAGATATTGAGTTTGCTCTAAAACTGATTCCAGGAACTCACCGCATTAATCTACATGCAAGCTATGCTATTTTCAAAGAGGGAGAATGGGCAGACAGAGATCAGTTAAAGCCAGAGCATTTTAAAGCATGGGTAGATTTTGCAAAGAAGAACAACTTAAAGTTAGACTTTAATCCAACCTGCTTTTCACACCCATTAGCAGATGGCCTTACTTTATCCAATCCAGATGAAAACATCCGTGCATTCTGGGTTCGTCATGTAAAGGCATGCATCAAGATCTCTCAGTACTTTGCAGAAGAATTAGATTCTCCATGTCTGATGAATATCTGGGTTCCAGACGGCTTAAAGGATATTCCGGGAGACCGCATGGTATTAAGACAGTACTTAAAGGAATCATTAGATGACATTCTTTCCATCGACTATGATAAGGAAAAAGTATTAGTAGCAGTGGAATCCAAGGTATTTGGAATCGGTTTAGAATCCTATACTGTAGGTTCTCATGAATTCTATATGAATTATGCAGCTAAGAATAATATTCTCTGTCTGTTAGATAATGGACACTATCATCCAACCGAATTAGTATCCGATAAGATTTCTTCCATGCTGTTATTCTACGATAAGTTAGCGCTGCATGTAACAAGAGGCGTTCGTTGGGATAGCGATCATGTAGTCTTATTTGATGATGAGACAAAAGAGATTGCAAAAGAAATCGTAAGATGCGATGCATTAGACCGTGTTATGATCGGCTTAGACTTCTTTGATGCAAGCATCAATCGTATCTCTGCATGGGTCGTAGGTATGCGAAATATGCAAAAATCCTTATTATTCGCTCTGTTACAGCCAACCAAACGTCTAAAAGAATTACAGGTAAGCAAACAGTACTCTGAACTGATGATGTTACAGGAAGAGTTAAAATGCTATCCATTTGGCGCAGTATGGGATTATCTGTGTGAGAAACAGAATGTGCCAGTTGGTGAAAGCTGGTTTGAGAACGTAATGCAGTACGAGAAAGACGTTTTAGCAGATAGAAAGTAGGAAGGAATAGAGAATAAAAGCATATTCTCTTTAAAATAAAACAAAGCAATTGCAGATTTTAAATAAAACAGAAGGGACGAAAAAAGATGAAAGTAACAGATGCAGAATTCGTAAAACAGTTTGTCAGAATGTGTGATGATGGATTTAACCAGGGATGGCATGAGAGAAACGGCGGTAATTTATCTTATCGTATGAAATTAGAGGAAGTGGAGGAAGTAAAAGAGCTCTTAGATGAGACCACAGAGTTTCAGCCAATCGGAACCGAGGTAAAGAATCTTGCCAATGAATATTTCTTAGTGACGGGGTCCGGAAAGTATTTCCGCAACGTAATCTTAGCACCAGAAGAAAATATCTGTATTATTAAAGTAGATGAGACTGGAACTATGTTTCAAATCTGCTGGGGCCTTGTAAAAGGCGGAAGACCAACAAGTGAACTTCCAACCCACTTAATGAACCATGAAGTGAAAGTACTCTTAGATGAAAAATACCGTGTCATCTATCACGCACATCCAGCCAATCTGATTGCCCTTACGTTCGTGCTTCCATTAGAAGATAAGGTATTCACAAGAGAGATATGGGAGATGGCAACGGAATGCCCAGTGGTATTCCCAGATGGTCTTGGTGTAGTGCCTTGGATGGTACCAGGCGGAAGAGAAATTGCGGTGGAGACTTCTAAGTTAATGAAGAAATATGATGCTGCAGTATGGGCTCATCATGGATTATTCTGTGCAGGCTTTGACTTTGACCTTACCTTTGGTTTAATGCATACAATCGAGAAGGCAGCAGAAATCTTAGTGAAAGTTCGTTCTATG
>CALZIE010000036.1 GCA_945787565.1 uncultured Lachnospiraceae bacterium | reverse complement strand
GGTGCGGATTCTCATACCTGTACTTACGGAGCGCTTGGCGCATTTTCAACCGGAGTCGGAAGCACCGATATGGGTGCCGGCATGATAACCGGAAAGGCTTGGTTTAAAGTACCTTCCGCTATTCGTTTTCATTTAACAGGAAAACCAAAAAAATGGGTGAGTGGAAAGGATATTATATTACATATTATTGGAATGATTGGCGTAGATGGCGCCTTATATAAATCCATGGAATTTACCGGAGACGGAATTGCAAACTTAACAATAGATGACCGCTTTACAATCGCCAATATGGCCATTGAAGCTGGTGCTAAAAATGGAATTTTTCCAGTGGATGACATTACCATTGCTTATATGAAAGAGCATTCCACAAAACCATATACCATTTATGAGGCGGATGAGGATGCATCCTATGATGAAAGCTATACAATTGATTTAAGCGCAATTGAACCTACGGTAGCTTTCCCGCATCTTCCGGAAAACACAAGAACCGTAAAAGACGCAGGAGAAGTAAAAATCGATCAGGTTGTGATTGGCTCCTGTACCAATGGCAGAATCAGTGACTTAAGAGCGGCAGCAGAAGTCTTAAAAGGACGAAAAGTAGCAAAAGGAATTCGAACCATCATATTCCCAGCGACTCAGGCGATTTATCTTCAGGCAATCAAAGAAGGATTAATCGAGACATTTATCAATGCGGGAGCTATTGTCAGCACTCCAACATGCGGACCATGTCTAGGAGGGCATATGGGAGTGCTTGCGGCAGGAGAGCGAGCTATATCCACCACAAACCGTAACTTTGTAGGACGCATGGGCCATGTAGAATCCGAAGTATATTTAGCAAGCCCGGCAGTAGCAGCAGCAAGTGCAGTAACCGGTAGAATCAGTGAGCCGGCTGAATTAGGATTATAAGGGGGACTTCGATATGAAAGCACATGGAACTGTACACAAATATGGAGACAATGTAGACACAGACGTCATTATTCCAGCAAGATACCTAAACTCATCCGATCCAGCAGAGCTAGCAAAAAAATGCATGGAAGACATCGACAAAGACTTTGTAACCCGGGTAAAACCAGGTGACATCATGGTTGCAAACAAAAACTTTGGCTGTGGCTCCTCTAGAGAGCATGCCCCAATCGCCATCAAAGCATCCGGTATCAGTTGCATCATAGCTGAGACATTCGCAAGAATCTTCTACCGTAACGCTATCAACATCGGCCTTCCGATCATCGAATGTCCCGCAGCAGCAAAAGAAATCGAAGCTGGCGACGACGTTGAAATCGATTTTGACACCGGCATCATCACCGACCACACCAAAGCCACAACCTATAAAGGTCAGTCCTTCCCGCCTTTCATGCAATCCATCATAAAAGCCGGCGGACTAATCCCTTACATCAATAATGAAAAAGAGAGCAAGTAAAGCACTTGCTCTCTTTTTCATAGTTTTGGTTTTGCAGTTTCTGATTTAAATTAAAAAAAGTGCAGATAATGAGTAGAGAGAAGATGGAGGCTAGAGTATGTCAGAACGTTTTTTACCAGCAGGAAGTGTGGTGCTTTTAAAAGATAGCACTAAAAAAGTGATAATTATGGGATACTGCCAGGCAAAGGCAACGGACAGAACCCAGGTATTTGATTACTGCGGGGCTCCATTTCCGGAAGGATATATGAGCGTAGATAAGGTATATCTGTTTAACCATGAACAGATTGAAGAGATTTATTTTGTCGGATATATGGATGAGGAACAGAAGCTTTTTATGGAAAAGCTGACAAAGTTCCGTGAGGATCTTGTTTTAGAAAAGTAGAGCATCCTAGCTAAAAGGCAGGGAGTGCGGAACCAGCAATAAAGACAGATACAGATATTAATGCTTGAATGAAAAATGGCAGTTGCTATTCTAGATAGAATGGAATAGTGGCTGCTATTTTTTGATTCGCGGAGCCTAGAGTGGAGAAATCAGATTGTTCTTTGTTCCATCAGAGTGGACAAGGCACTGTGATTTTAGGACTATTTTGTCACTTTAGGAAGAAAAGATAGGATTGTACAAGAAAGGAAAGGAATTGACTATATTTTCCAGCAGGAATATAATTAGAGAGCGAATAGTTAGAAGTCTAACTATTAGAGGACTAACAATTAAGCAACCAAAACAAAGGCAGGAAATCGCAAAATGTGAAAAAGAAAGGGGTAAAGATGGAGGTCACGGCAGAGGATCGAAGAAATGTCATTAAGGAGATGATGAGTGCCAATAAGAAGCATCGTCATTTAATAGAAAATGCACTGAATGGATGTAAGGTGTACAGAGGACAGCATCAGCTTCTGATGTTTGTGGCGAGAAATGAAGGGAAATCACAAAAGGAGAGTGCAAGAGGGCTGGGAGTGACGACAGCCACGGTGGCAGTTGCGATTAAGAAGCTTCAGAAAGAGGGATATATAAAAAAGACAATGGATAAGGCAGATAACCGCTATAATCAGATTATGCTCACAAAAAAGGGAAATGAGATGGTGGTGAAGAGCTGTAAGCTATTTGAACAGGTGGATGAAGAGATGTTAAGGGGATTTACAATGGAGGAATTAGAGCTGCTACTAAGTCTCTTTAAGCGAATGAATGATAATATGGAACACGCAGTAATTCATCCGATTTTGCTGGATGAGAAGAAAGAAAGGAAAGGGGAATCAACAGTTGAAACGATATTATAAGTATATGAAACCATATTTAGTTTACTTCATTTTAGGACCCATTCTTATGTTAACAGAAGTGTTAGGCGAAGTGTTGCTTCCATACTTTATGGCTCAGGTCATTAAGAATGGAATTGGCACAGGAAATAAAGGGTATGTCATTGGCATGGGAGCTCTTATGATTCTTACGGCCACCATTATGATGTGTGGTGGTGTGGGCGGTAACTACTTTAATACCAAAGCATCGAATGGAATGGCATATCTTTTACGAAAGGATATTTACCGGAAAGTGCAGGAGTTTTCCTTTGCCAATATCGATCAGTTCAGCACGGGCTCACTGGTTACAAGACTGACGAATGACATTACACAGTTACAGAATGTGATTCGTATGGCTTTAATCATGATGTTAAGATCGCCGGGAATGCTAATTGGGGCAATTATTATGGCATTATCCATTAATAAGAAGTTAGCGGCTGTAATTTTAGTAGTGATTCCATTTTTGGCACTGGCTCTTTTCTTACTGATTAAGACTGCATTCCCAAGGTTTGGTCTGATGCAAAAGAAGATTGACCGTGTGAATTCGGCTATCCAGGAATGCCTGATGAATATCCGGGTTGTGAAATCATTTGTACGTGGGGACTTTGAGGAAGAGAAGTTTGGAAAAGCCAATGAGGAGTTAAGGCAGACCGGTATGAGTGCGTTTAAAGTCGTGATTTTAAATATGCCAGTTATGAATCTGGCTATGAATATTACTACATTGGCGGTTGTATGGTTTGGCGGGAAGCAGATTATGACAGGTGATATGAATGTAGCCGATTTAACTGCATTTACTACATATATTGTTCAGATTTTAATGTCGCTTATGATGCTTGCTATGGTTTTGCTGCAAAGTTCCCGTGCACTGGCTTCTGCAGCACGTATCAATGAAGTATTAGATACCAAGGTAGATTTAAGTGATGAGAAGGCAAAACGAAAAGATGCGGTTGTGACGAAAGGAAAGGTGGAATTTAAGGATGTATCCTTCCGTTATTATAAGAATTCCGAGGAGAAGGTGTTAGAGCATATCAGCTTTACTGCTGAGCCGGGAGAAATCGTAGGTATTATTGGCTCTACGGGAAGTGGAAAAACAAGTATGGTACAGCTGATTCCAAGGCTATATGATGCGGATGAGGGAGAAGTGTTAGTAGATGGCATCAATGTAGAAGATTATTCTCTTCATCATCTTAGAAATGGTGTTGGTATGGTGTTGCAGAAGAATGTACTCTTTTCTGGTTCCATCGCTGACAATCTAAGATGGGGAGATGAGGCAGCAGATGATGAGACAATTGAGACTGCATGTGAAAGTGCTCAGGCAGATCAGTTTATTCGAAGTTTTACGGATGGCTATAAAACAAGTCTTGGTCAAGGCGGCGTGAATGTATCCGGTGGACAGAAGCAGCGTCTTTGTATCGCAAGAGCATTGCTAAAGAGACCGAAGATTCTGATTTTAGATGATAGCACCAGTGCGGTGGATACGGCTACCGAGGCTAAGATCAGGGAGGCATTTTCAACAAGCTTAAAGGATACGACGAAGTTTATCATTGCACAGAGAATCAGTTCCGTTATTGATGCAGATAAGATCATTGTGTTAGATGATGGTGTAATTGCAGGAATGGGAACTCATGAGCAGCTTTTAAGCAGCTGTACGGCATATCAGGAAATCTATTATTCTCAGATGGATAAGGAGGCATAGGCATGGAAGAGAAAGCAGGAGCAAGACCGGCAGCCGGTGCAGAAAGAAAACCAGGCATGACAGGAGGCCGCCAAGGAGGACCGGGTGGCAAGTTTCGTGCGGTTGAAAAGCCGAAGAATGTAAAAAATACGATAGCTAGATTACTTGGCTATCTAAAAGAAGATAAATATAAGCTTGTAATTGTTTTTGCATGTGTAATTGCTGCAACGATATGTAATCTTGCAGGGTCTTATATGTTACGTCCAATCATCAATGGATTAGGGGATGATTTCTTACGCTATCAGCAAAGTACGGATAAGGCAGCAGTCGTTGTATCAGCTACTGCCAATCTGGTAAAGAAGCTTGCAATCATGGCAGCAATCTATGGAGTCGGTATTATCGCAACGTATTTGCAGCAAAGAATTATGATTGGAATTTCTCAGAATGCGTTATTAAAGTTAAGAAATGATTTATTTCATAAGTTGCAGTCTCTTCCAATCCGCTTCTTTGATACGAACAGCCATGGAGAGTTAATGAGCCGTTTTACCAATGATGTGGATACAATTGGTGAGATGTTAAATAATACGCTTGTGCAGTTATTTTCCGGTAGTATTACGATTATTGGAACCATTATCTTAATGTTCTATACAAATATATGGCTAAGTTTGATCATCCTTGTAATGATGCCGGTACTAACAAAGGCTGGCGGTTTTATTGCAAAGCAGGGCAGAAGACATTTCGCAGCACAGCAGGCAGCACTTGGTGCATTAAATGGATATATTGAGGAAAGCGTGACGGGACAGAAAGTGGTGAAGGTATTCTGTCATGAGGATACCTGTATTAAAGAGTTTGATGCGTTAAATGCAGGTCTTAGGGATAAACAGATCAAGGCACAGTTTATTGGTGGCATTATGGGGCCGGTTATGGGAAATCTAAGCCAGATTAATTATTCCCTTGTTGTCTGTGTGGGCGGCTTGTTATGTATCACAAATGGATTTGATGTAGGCGGGCTTACCGTATTTGCAAACTACTCCAGACAGTTCAGCCGTCCAATCAATGAAATCTCGATGCAGGTGAATACCATCTTTACTGCCCTTGCCGGAGCGGAGCGTGTATTTTCCATTATGGATCAGGAACCGGAAGTCATGGATGAAAAAGAGGCGGTAGAACTAAAGGAAGTAAAGGGGGAGGTCGTATTAGACCATGTGACATTCGGATATAACCCGGATAAGGTAATCTTAAAGGATATCAGCCTGTATGCAAAACCAGGTCAGAAGATTGCATTTGTCGGTTCTACCGGAGCAGGAAAGACAACAATTACAAATCTATTGAATCGTTTCTATGAGATTAATGAAGGACAGATCACGATTGATAAAATTCCAATTGGAAAGATTAGAAAGGATAGTCTTAGAGAACATATCGCAATGGTATTACAGGATACCCATCTGTTTACCGGTACGGTAAGGGAGAATATCCGGTATGGACGCTTAGATGCTACCGATGAGGAAGTAGAAGCAGCGGCAAGAACCGCTAGTGCCCATTCGTTTATTATGCGTCTGTCAGACGGCTATGACACAATGCTTGAAGGGGATGGAGCAAATCTATCTCAGGGACAGAGACAGTTATTGAATATTGCACGTGCCGCCTTATCAAAGGCACCAATTCTTGTGTTAGATGAAGCCACCAGTTCCGTTGACACAAGAACAGAAAAGCATATCGAACATGGAATGGACCGTTTGATGCGAAACCGTACTACGTTTGTTATTGCCCATCGTCTGTCAACGGTACGAAATGCGGATGCGATTATGGTGCTTGAGAATGGAGAGATTATTGAGAGAGGAACTCACGAAGATCTGCTGGCACAAAAAGGACGGTATTATAATCTGTATACCGGATTACAGGAGTTAGACTAAAAGAGCGTTTCTCACACAGCCACTTTACAGTACGAAAGTATTGTAGTACAATACCTGTTGATGAGGCTGTAAACCGCCTCCTATACGCTCGCAGATGAGTGGGAAAGGAGTACACGCTATGATAAAGACAGTTGTTTCCGTAGGACTTCCAGTCTTAGAGACAATGCATATAAAAAAGAATCGCCTTACACCAAAGAGTCCTAAAGCATCTGAAAAACGATTCTGTGTGATAACGGGAATCCATGGAGATGAATTAGAGGGACAGTACATATGTTATGAATTGATTCGAAGGATTGAGGAGAAGATCGAACTGCTTTCTGGAACCGTGGATGTCTATCCATGCGTGAATCCGCTTGGGATGGAATCCATCACAAGAAGGGTGCCTACCTTTGATTTAGATATGAATCGGAGCTTCCCGGGAGATTTAGAAGGAGATATGTCCGAGCATGCCGCAGCGAAAATCGTGGATGATATAGCAGGTGCCGACTTTTGCTTAGACTTACATGCCAGTAATATATTTTTAAGGGAAATACCCCAGGTACGTCTTTTAAAAGAGCATCAGGAAAAACTGATGAAATATGCAAAACTATTAAACACAGAGTTTGTATGGGTGCATCCATCACCAACTATTCAGCCTGCTAGTCTTTATCATAGCCTGAATTCGATTGGAGTTCCGACTCTTGCAGTAGAGATGGGCGTTGGAATGCGAATCACAAAACAGTTCGGTGATCAGATCATCGAGGGCATCTTCGCGTTGATGAAGGAGCTTGGAATCTGGGAGGGAGAGGTGATACAGCCAAAAGACCCGATTATCTCTACCGCAAAAGACCGTGTGACCCTGCTTCATGCAAATGCATCCGGAATCTTCTTGCCAAGTGTGGAGCACTGGAAAGGAATAAAAAAAGGTGATGAGGTCGGAAAGATCGTAAATAGCCTGACCGGAACGATTGAGCAGACGATAACCGCACCAAATGACGGGATGGTATTTACCTTGCGCGAATATCCTGTTGTATACGGTGGATCGCTGATTGCTAGAATTTTAGAAGGAGAGGCATAACGATGTTTCAAGAAGTCATTCATACTGTTAAATCTCCGTACCGGGATGATATGCATATTTTAGGATACCGATTCGGAAGAGGGAGCAAAGCGGCCTGTATTGTAGGGCCTACCAGAGGAAATGAGATTCAGCAGCTCTACATCTGTTCTCAGCTAATTAAAGAGCTGAGCCGTATTGAGAAGACAGGAGCTATTTTAAATAATAATGAGATTTTAGTGATACCAACCTTAAACCAGTTCTCGATTAATGTTGAGAAGCGTTTCTGGGCAATGGATAAGACGGATATTAACCGTATGTTTCCAGGTGATATGGAAGGGGAAACCACAGAGCAGATTGCAGCGAATGTATTTGAGGCAGTGAAAGGATTTAGTTATGGCATTCAGTTTATCAGCTTTCATACACCGGGGGAATTTATCCCTCATGTCAGGATGATGGAGACGGGATTTCAAAGCGTCAGCCTTGCGAATCTATTCGGACTTCCTTATGTACTGACAAAAAAAGCACATCCATTTGATAAAGGGACACTTAACTATAACTGGCAGATGAATGGGACCAATGCATTCTCAGTATATAGCCCGGAAACAGCGACCATTGATGAAAAGTCTGCAAGGCAGGCAGTCTCTGCGGTGCTTCGTTTTCTGACCAGAATGGGAATTATTAAATATAACTGTCATTCGGGGTATATTGCAAGCATTGTAGAAGAGGAGAGCCTGATGTCAATAAGGACAGATGTATCGGGCATCTATAGACCGTTACGGCACCCTGGAGATGAAGTGAAATTCGGGGAGATCTTAGCGGAAGTGGTGGATCCGATTGAGGGAGAAGTCATTTCCCAGATTATCGCGCCAAGCGATGGGATTATCTTCTTTGCCCACAGTAAGCCTCTTGTCATTCAAAACTGCATTGTATATAAGTTAATCAGAAGGCTTCATGAGTAAAGAAAAATGTGAAGATTATATGAAGTTTGTATTGAATTCTTGACTAAAGGAAAAAATGAATTACAATAGGGGGATAAATGTAGAATAGGAG
Source organism: uncultured Lachnospiraceae bacterium (assembly GCA_945787565.1). Classification (GTDB taxonomy): domain Bacteria; phylum Bacillota; class Clostridia; order Lachnospirales; family Lachnospiraceae; genus Lachnoclostridium. The sequence goes on along the minus strand of CALZIE010000036.1, from coordinate 7,638 downwards.
AACTATTGTGAAGAAATGGAATAAACGACTTGCAGTATGGCTTGCAGTGCTTATGATGGGAAGCAGCATTGTACTATCCGGATGCAGTAAAACTGATACAGACAATACACAGAACACGGAAGAAAAGGAACAGAGTACAGAGGGCACAACCGAGGCAGTCACACTAAGTGAGGAATCAAAAAAGGCAGTCGATGAGAAGTTAAAGAAATATCAGTCAGAGCTTGTAGCTACGATAGGAGACAGGGAACTTTATATGGATGAGATGCTGTTTTATATTATTTATTATGAAGCGCAGGGCGACTATGAGGATTATTATAACCAGGTATATAACGGCATTGACGATTATTTCTGGGATATGACGGATGAAGATGGTGTGACCATGCGTGAAAAGTTAAAACAGTATGCGCTAGATGCCGCCATCTGCAACGTGATTTATGCAGAACAGGCAAGAAAGTTAGGATATTCGCTGACAGAAGAAGAGATCGCAGCGAATGAGGCGACTGTGGATACGATTATAAGCGGCTATACGGAAGAGCAGATTGTGCAGGGCGGTATTGCAAGAGAAGCACTTTTAAAGTCCTATGAGACGCTAACTTTAAGCGCAAAATATTCTGGTCAGGTAGAAAGTGAGATCTTAGCTGGAATCGATGAGGAAGAGATTAAGGCAGGGATTGATAAAGCAGATTACGAAGAATACCAGACGGAGTATCTGTTTTTATCCACTACTGCATATGATGAGAATATGAAAGCAATCGATCTTTCCGAAGAAGAATTAGCTGAAAAATATGCGATTATGGAAGAAGCATATAAGATGATTGAATCAGGCATGGATTTTGATGAAGTGCAGGCTGAACTTTCTAAAAAGGCAGATGTGAAATATTCGGAAAGAAGCTTTAATCCATCTGATACGATGTATGAGGATGCCTATGTAGATGCAGCGGAATCTCTTGCTGACGGAGAATACAGCCAGATTGTAAAGAGTAATTATGGATATTATATTGTGAAAATGATTGATAAGGCATCCGATGAAAGCTATGAACAGGCCATAACGGATGCAGTCAGCGCAAAGGTAGATGAAATCTATAATGAAAACTATGAGAAGCTGTTAGAAGATGCCAATGTGGTGATTAACCATGAAGTGTGGGACTTAGTTGAAATGGGAACCTTTACACTGAATGAATACGAACAATAGATTGAATGGAATAGCAGTGCGCAGTATGCACATAGTGTATATTGCGTGCTGTTTTTTTGGAAAATAGGAGAGAAAGGAAAGGAGCAGAAAGGTGAAGACAGCGCGAGAAGCATTTTTATATGGATGGAAGAGAGGAATTCCGATTGCCTTAGGATACATACCGGTTTCATTTACGTTTGGATTCATGGCGGTATCTGGGGGACTGCCTGCATGGCTGGTTATTTTTATTTCTCTTTCTAATCTGACATCAGCGGGACAGTTTGCAGGGACGAATCTGATCTTAGGCGGAGCCGGATTTGTGGAGATTATGCTGACGACCTTTGTCATCAATATCCGGTATATGCTTATGTCACTTTCTATCTCCCAAAAGATTGAACCGGGAATGAGTCTTGCAAAACGAATGATTTTTGCATTCGGCATTACGGATGAGACATTCTCGGTGGCATCGATGGAAAGAGGGAGGCTTTCTTTTTCTTATCTGATGGGGCTCATTGCTGGACCAATCGCAGGCTGGAGTCTTGGAACGGCATTAGGGGCATTAATTAGCAAAGCATTGCCAGAATCTCTTGCGATGGCGATGGGAATTGCACTGTATGCTATGTTTATTGCAATCATTATTCCACCGATGAAAAAATCAAAACCTGTTATTATGGTTGTGCTTCTTTCTGTTGTTATTACATGCCTGCTTTTTTATATTCCGGTGTTTTCCTTTATATCGTCCGGATTTCGGGTGATTATCGCAACCATTACAGCAGCAGCTGTAGGCGCTAGATTATTCCCAGTTGAGGAAAAGGAGGAGAGAGAAGATGATCGATGTTAAATACGCATTGATAGCTGTGCTTTTAATGGCGCTTGTTACCTATATACCACGTGTTCTTCCTGTATCCATCGTAAGGCGCCAGATTAAGTCAAAATACATAAAATCATTCCTGCACTATGTACCATTTGCGGTTCTAGGAGCGTTAACATTCCCAGAGGTATTCTATTCAACTGGAAACATAATCACTGCTGTGGCCGGGGTAGTGGTGGCCCTTATTCTTGCAGGAAGGGAAAAAAGCTTGGCAGTCGTAGCGACAGCAAGTATTCTGACGGTATTTATACTGGAGCTGTTCTTATAAGGAATGTGGTTACAAAAAGAAGAAAATATTGGATGAATAAGTAGAATCATAAATGATGGGATTAATATTATTTTAAGATTGACAATATTACGATATAGTAATATACTATATCGTGGTATTATGCAAAGTATATAATACATAAGGTACTGGACGAGGGGAGGAAATAAATTGAAAATTCATCCAGTAGGCATTGTTATTGCTCAGATTAAACAGCTTCAGACAAGACATATAAGTCGTCTGATTAAAGAGCAGATTGGTTCAGATAGTCTGAATGGACCACAGTTTAATATTTTGTATGAGCTATGGCGAAAAGATAATATTACAATCAGTGAACTAAGCAATCGTACTAAGTTAGCGAATACAACTCTGACTACGATGTTAGACCGTCTGGAAAAGTTGGGCTACATAACAAGGAAACCAAATCCAGATGATCGAAGAGAAATTCGTATCATGTTGGAAGATAAGAGTCAAGAGCTGGAATATCAGTATGATGAAATATGTAGAATTATGCACAGCGTAAACTTCAAAGGTTTTACAGAAGAAGAGGAACAGCAATTACGCGGTTATCTTGATCGTATGAAACAAAACTTAGAAGAGTTTTAAAAATGGAGATGCAAACAATGGAGAATACACAAGCTAGAAAAGATGAGAAACTTGGTACAGCGCCACTTGGAAAGCTGATTTTAAGCCTTGCACTTCCTGCAGTGGCAGCACAGTTAGTAAACGTGCTTTATAATATCGTAGACAGAATGTATATCGGGCATATTCCGGAAGTTGGATCCGTAGCATTAACCGGAATTGGAGTGTGTTTTCCAATCCTTACGTTAATTGCTGCATTCAGCGCATTTATCGGTGCAGGCGGGGCGCCTCTTGCCGCAATTCAGCTTGGCAAAAAGAACAGAGAGGGTGCAGAGAAAATCCTTGGAAATGGCTTTACGGTCCTTCTTGGATTATCGGTAATCCTCACCATATTCTTTTATATTTTTAAAGAACCTCTGCTATATAAATTCGGTGCTAGTAACGATACGATCGTATATGCAATGGAATACTTAAATATCTATCTGATTGGTACCGTATTTGTGCAGTTAGCCTTAGGCTTAAATATGTTTATTACAAGCCAGGGACAGGCAAAAATAGCGATGCTGTCCGTCTTAATTGGTGCGATCATCAATATTGTATTAGATCCAATCTTAATCTTTGGATTTAATATGGGAGTAAAGGGTGCTGCCCTTGCTACAATCATTTCGCAGGCATGCTCTGCTATATGGGTATTAGCATTTTTGTTCTCAAAACGTTCCGGAATCCGAATTCGTGTGGAGAATATGAAGCCGGACTGGAAAGTAATTGGAGCGATTGCAGCTCTTGGTGTATCGCCATTTATTATGCAGGCCACAGAAAGTTTAATCAGCATTACATTAAACTCTGGCCTTCAGCGTTATGGCGGTGACTTATATGTTGGATCCATGACAATCTTACAGAGCGTAATGCAGCTTGTTGTTATTCCAGTTATGGGATTAACCCAGGGAACTCAGCCAATTATCAGCTTCAACTATGGAGCAGGAAACAAAGAACGTGTAAAGAAGGCATTCAGCGTAATTTTAATTACCTGCGTGACACTTACGACATTCTGTTGCGTTATGACAATGGTATTCCCAACAATGTTTGCAAAGATGTTCACACCAAATGAAGAGCTGATTGCCTTAGTAGGAAAGGTACTTCCTATTTATATGGGCGGTATCTGGATCTTTGGTGTGCAGATGGCATGTCAGTCCGCCTTTATGGGAATGGGGCAGGCGAAGATTTCACTTTTCCTTGCATTATTAAGAAAGGTATTCTTATTAATCCCAATGGCAATTATTCTTCCAAAATTCTTTGGAGTGACAGGAATCTACTATTCAGAGCCAATTGCAGATATTATAGCTGCTCTCGTAACCGGCACCTTATTCCTTCTCAACTTTAAGAAGATTCTTGCAAAGGCATAAGTTGTAAGAGAACGTTAAGCAGTCTAAGAGCCGTCAGAGGCTTATAAGATTTATTTCCGAATGTTCGGACGCATAAGCGGATAAACAAAAAACATCCGGTTCTTTGACTATCAGACAGGAAGATACTATCTGATAGCAAAAGAATCGGATGTTTTTTTTATTCGTCATGAGCGAGACATTTCATAAATAAATCTATAGCACAAAAATCATGTGAGAAGTTTGGAACTATAAGAGTTTATTGATGGCTTCTAGATCTTCGCAAAGGGTTTTTGCGAGGGTGAAGTCGGTGTTTTTAAGGGCTATGGCGATACGAGTTTCAACTTCTTTCTTTTTCTGCTCGTTTTCTAAGTAGGTTTTATCGAAGTGGTTTTCATAAATCATTTTTCTGAATTTACGGGTGCTTGTTTTGCGGATTGTCTTGTCTTCAATCAGGAGGACATAGTCTACACAGTTAGCTACGGTGTAGAAGTCATGGGAGATCATAAGAACCGCACCATTGTATTCGGCGATAGCTTCTTCTAAGGCAATCTGGGAATAGGTGTCTAAGTGGCTGGTTGGCTCGTCAAGAAGTAAAAGGTTTGCGTTTCCTGCAGCTACTTTGGCAAGCTGAAGAAGATTTTTCTCACCACCGGATAATGCACCGATTTTCTGCTTTATGATGTTTTCTTCAAAACCGTAAGTTGCAAGGTAGGAGATCACTTCATCTCTTGTCTCGAATAAGGAATCCTGGAATTCGTCAAGGACAGTATTGGATTCGTTTAACATTTCGCCCTGTAGCTGAGATACGAATGCCATTTCCACGCCTTCGGCTACTTCGATGGAATCTTTTTTATTTGCAAAGATATCACGAAGAAGCGTTGTTTTTCCAGTACCATTTGGTCCGATTAAGGCTACTTTGTCGTGAGGGCCGATTTCAAAGTTTACATGCTCTAATAAAGTTTCATCAAAAGCAACGGAGTAATCAGTTACTTTTAATACAGGAGCCGTTTCTGTCATTTCCTCTGCCTTTTCTATAGCTGGGAAATGGATTTGTGGCTGTCTGATATCAACGAATGGTCCTTTGATTTTACGCGCTTCTAATCGCTCTAATAAAGAAACTCTGGCATTTAAGGTGCGGCCTCTGGATGGATCGAAATAGTAAGTAGCGGCAAAACGAAGTCTGTCTACTACGTCTTTGTTACGTTCGATTTCTGCTTCCTGAGCAGTCACGATTTCCTGCAATTCAATCTTGTTCTGAAGAAGCTCGAAATTATAATCGATAAATCTGCCGTCAAATTCCTGAAGTTCGGTACCTTCTAAGTGAATGATCTTATCGAAGCAGTGGTGTAGTAAGTAGCGGTTGTGGGTGATTACAAGCATGGTGCCTTTATGAGCATTGATTAGGCTTTTTAATCCGTTCAGGTGCTCGAAGTCTAAGAATACGTCTGGTTCATCCATAATCATAAGATTTGGACTTGTGATCATTTCCTTAATAACCTGGATTAATTTGAATTCCCCGCCGCTTAAGTTGCTAAGCATCTGGTTTTCATGTTTTCCTAAGCCTGCTACGCCTAATTTCTTTGTAATGTTGCTTTCATAATCATCGCCGCCAATAGCACTGAATGCATCCAGTACTTCCTGATAGCGTTCTAAAAGTGGCTCTAAATCAGAAGCAGTCTCCATTTCAGTACAAATATCATTCATTTCAGTCTGAATACGAACGAACTCTTCTGCGATATAATCAAACACTGTGATATCTTTTGTTTTTTCTTCCTGAGAAAACTGGCTTACATAGCCGATGCGACACATTGGATCAATGTTTAATTTTCCATCAAATAAATAATCATCCGGCTTCATGATGATATCGATTAATGTGCTCTTTCCGGTACCGCTGGCCCCGATAAAAGCGCAGTGCTGGCCGTCTTCGAGTGTGAAAGAGATGTTGTTGTATAGGTCTTTTTGCGGAAATGAGTAGGATAGATTCTCAACTTTTATCATAGTATTACCTTTCTGTATCATGAAAAAAGAGCTTATAAATATAAGCTCCCCTCTATATTGTTATCTTAGTCACATTTTTTTACGTTTATCGATGGTAGCATACCATTTTTTTCGACAAATTTCAATCTAATTCTCAGATATTAGGTGCGAAAGTGAGAGTGGAGGCGGAACACTGTGGGGACTGGAGTGCTATGAGTTCCAAATGTTCGGACGCATGGACGGACAAATGGCGCTCGGTTCTTCGCCTATCAGACAGGAAAAACGCTGTCTGCTATTCAAAGAACCGAACTCCATTTGTTCGCCATGAGCCGGACATTCCGGAACTCATAGCACTCCAGTCCCCACAGTGTTCCGCCTCCACTCTCACTTTTACCACTAGAAAGAGGGTGATTATTGATAGAAGAAATTTATAGATTATTGCTGAAACAGTAATTCTTTATTAGGGATTCCTGATTAGCGTTTGAGTTTACGAATCTGTTGCTTGATGTCTGGAGTCACTTTTAGTGATTCTGTGATTTTTTGAAGTGCTTTATTGTAGATTTCGGTGTCTAAGTTATTGGAGAGAAGATAGGGCATAGTCTCTTCTGGAAACTTGATATAGCACATGGAGATTGCCCAGGCAACTGCCATTTTTACGTAGTATGCAGGATGATGGATGGAGTCAAGATGGGAGAGAACCTGAGGAAGGTAGGATTCTTCTATATAATAGTCTAAGAGCATAACAACCGCGAAACGGATATCGTATTCGTTTGGGGAGTTTAGATATGGGAGAAGAAAATCATACATCTCATGTTTATATTTTTTTGTTATCTTAAGACTGGAACAGAAGGAGTCACATACGGACCAGTTATTAATCTTTGGAACAAAGGCCGTAATAAAAGGAAGGAGATCTTCTAATGGCGCGTTCACATATCCAATGGTCATTCCTTGTAGCATGATTTCTTCCATACTGTCATCAACAGCGCCTGAGAGATACGTCTTCCAGTCATCTTTAGCCAGTTGTTTTGCAATCTTACGTATGTTTGGAAGTCGCACCCCTAGAATATTTGAAATCCCAGGAAGAAGTTTACTCGTAAAAGCCTGATAATCCGGCTCTGCAAGGGATGTTAGTTGTTCCTTAATTATTTTATTTCGTTCTATGTTCTCAGTATTCTGCATTTGCATCTTTGTTCTCCAGTCTGATTTTTTTATTCTACTATAGTTTCTTACATGCAGTCATGTCAAATCGTATCTTTGAATTCCTATGAAGTTTTCTATTTCATTCTTTTGCTGTTTGCTTCTTTTATCTCTCACCCTCAGAGCCTATTTCTCATTTCTTCACCACTAAATCTTCCCACTTAAGAATGCACCAATTCTCCCACTTTTAAAA
>CALZIE010000035.1 GCA_945787565.1 uncultured Lachnospiraceae bacterium | reverse complement strand
GAGACAGTAGAGAGCTAGGAAGAAAAGAAACGAGCTAATAGGCCAAAGAGAATGTCTGAGACGGATGTTCAAAATGTTTCACGTGAAACATTTTGAATATATATTAGAGGTAAGAGTGAGCTAATTTTAGAGGTAAGATTTCAAAATGAAATAATCGGAAATAATAGTTTTATATATAGATATCTGAAAGAAAGCGTGCTATAATAAAAAAAGTTATAAATCAAACATAAAGATCGAAGGATGATTATTATGGGAAGAACGATTGCAATTGCAAATCAAAAGGGTGGAGTCGGAAAGACGACTACAGCGATTAATTTGGCCGCATGTTTGGCGGAAAAAGGAATGAAGGTTCTTACTATTGATACAGATCCACAAGGAAATACAACAAGCGGACTTGGGCTTGACAAGACGAATTTAGAAGACACCGTTTATCAGCTAATAATTGGAAGCTGCAATATTGAAGATTGCATGTATAAGAGTGTGATGGACAACCTTGTTGTGGTGCCATCTGATGTGAATCTTGCAGGCGCAGAGATTGAGCTGATTGGGGTAGAGGATAAGGAATTTATTTTAAAGAATCAGGTGGAAACTGTGAAGGATTCGTTTGATTATATTATTATTGATTGTCCTCCATCTCTGAATACACTGACAGTGAATGCAATGACAACGGCTGATTCGATACTGGTTCCGATTCAGTGTGAGTATTATGCATTGGAAGGGCTCTCACAGCTAATACATACAATTAACTTAGTGAAGGAAAGACTCAATCCCGATCTAGATATGGAAGGGGTCGTATTCACGATGTATGACGCCAGGACGAATTTATCGTTACAGGTGGTTGAAAATGTACGCAAGAACTTAGCACAGAATATATATAATGCAATTATCCCAAGAAGCGTCAGACTGGCAGAGGCACCAAGCCATGGAATGCCGATCAATATGTATGATTCTAGATCTGCAGGCGCAGAGGCTTATCGGGAACTGGCAGATGAAGTGCTAAGGCAGGATAATCGGCTAAAACCGGCAGGTAAAAATACAAAGAGTAAAAAAAAAGAGGATAGTGAAAAGAGAAAATCTTTTAATTTTTTAACGCATAGAAGATAGGAAGGACGAGTAGTATGGCAGTAAAAAAGGGGCTTGGCAAAGGCCTTGATTCATTAATTACAGAGAAATTTCAGAGTCAGAGTTCTAATAAGACAAAAAATATGAATGAAGAGGCTGTTTCACGTGAAACCCTAATCAATATTAATCAGATTGAGCCAAATAAATCTCAGCCAAGAAAACATTTTGATGAAGATTCCCTTCAGGAATTAGCAGACTCGATTAAGCAGCATGGCATTATTCAGCCGCTGATTGTACAGAAGACAGGAAAGGGATATGAAATTATTGCTGGAGAAAGACGATGGAGAGCATCCCGTTTGGCCGGTATAAAGGATATTCCAGTCATTGTGAAGGAATACAATAAGCAGGAAGTGCTAGAAATCGCACTTATTGAGAATATTCAAAGAGAAGATCTGAATCCAATTGAGGAAGCCAATGCATATCAGAGACTGATTGAGGAATTTCATTTAAAACAGGATGAAGTGGCAGAAAAAGTGGCAAAGAGCCGTGTGGCGATAACGAACGCTATGCGTCTGTTAAAACTGGACGACCGAGTTCAGCAGATGTTAATGGATGATATGATTACTGGCGGACATGCTAGAGCACTTCTTCCTATCAAAGATGGAGAAAAGCAGTATAATATGGCAGCTAAGATATTTGATGAAAAACTTAGTGTGCGTGATACAGAAAAAATGGTAAAGAAAGAGAGTACGGATACAAAGCAGGATAAACCAACAGAACAGCCTGTCAAGGACGATTCTTTTATTTACAAAGATATTGAGAAAAAACTTACTTCAATTTTAGGAAGCAAGGTTGAAATCAATAGAAAAGCAAATAATAAAGGTAAGATTGAAATTGAATATTATTCTATGGATGATTTAGAACGTATCATAGATTTAATCGGAACAATCGAAAAAAAAGAAGTATAAAATACCAGTTCGAAAGGTAAGAAAAGAAATGAGTTTGTTTGATAGCATTGGTCTGGATGGAAGTTATGTTGTATTGGGGCTGATGGCATTCCAAGTGATTTTGTTTATTATGCTAATTGTTCTTCTTGCAAAGAATTCAAAATGGAAGAAGAAATATTTAGAGTTTATGCAGGGCGCGGATGGAAAGACATTAGAAGACAGTATACGAAATCGATTCGAAGAGATCAATCAGCTAAAGGAAAGAATGGATTCTTCTGAAAAAAATATTGAGAAGAATGCAGAGACGTTGCTGGGTACATTTCAGAAGACAGGCATTGTAAAGTATGATGCATTCAAGGAAATGGGCGGAAAATTAAGTTTTTCCTTGTGCCTTTTGAATGATCATAATGATGGAATTATACTGACATCTATGCATAGCAGCCGTGAAGGATGCTATACGTATGTAAAAGAAATTATTAAGGGTGAGTCCTTTGTACTGCTTTCTGAAGAAGAAAAACAGGCACTGAATGAGGCTATTAATAAAAAGAATTATATGCAGTAGAATATAGGTAGAAAAGAATAAATTAGTGATATAATAATAGAATGTTATAGCAACAGTTAGATAGCAAGATTGTACCAGATCCAAACGGAAAAAGTATAGTTAAACTAATCTGAATGATAGCTATAACATTTTTTGTTATATGATAAGTAAATACATTGCATATTTCACAAATATCAGATATGATATACTACATAACAGAGTGTGCATGCATTCGCAGCTAGAATTTAGAAGGTATTATAAAAAGGGTATCAAATGAGAGTAATATTAAACCAGTTAAAAGGCGGAGAAAAGCTAGAGAAAGATGTGCAGTCTGACAACGGAATGATTATTCTTCCGGCGGGTACAGTCATAAAGAAAGACTACATTTCAAAGTTAAGAGAAATGAAGATATTTTATGTACATATTGAGTGTGAAACCGAATCGGTAATTGATCCGGTTACAGAAGAAAAAATCAAACAACAGTGTCAGGTCGTTGTAAAAAATACAATTGAAAAGTATTCCTATTGTGGAGATGTAGAGCTAAAAGAAATTACAAAAGTGGCAGACAATATTATGGATGATATTCTGTCTCAACCGGAAGTTATGTATAATGTATCCTGTGTAAGGGATAGAACGGAAGGTACCTATGCTCATTCCATCAATGTGGCTGCATTAGCAGTAATGCTTGCCATTAAAATGGGCCTGAGTGAGGAACGGGTGCGAGATATCGCAGTTGGAAGTCTGCTTCATGATATCGGGCTTGTGTATATTCCGCAGTACTTATTAGGAAAAGACATAGAGACATGCTCGGAAAGACAGGTAAAAGAGATTAGAAGTCATGTAATCATCGGATATTCTGTTTTAGAACGTGAAAAGTGGCTGTCTAATCGAGCAAAAGAGATTATCCTGTCTCATCATGAACGATGTGACGGATCTGGATATCCAATGCGTCTGAAAGCAAATAAGATTCATCTAGATACAAAGATCGTAGCATTATGCGATGAGTTTGATAATCAGGTATATGGATGTTTTACTCCGAAAAAGAAAGTAAAAGATGTAATTGAATATTTGGTAAGTCAGGCAGATGTGAAGTATGATTTTCGTGTAGTGAAAGTGTTCAATGAGTCGGTTGCAGCCTATCCGAATGGAACGTATGTGGTTACGAATCAGAATGAAGTGGGCATTGTAGTAAGACAGAATGAAAAGATGCCAGTTCGTCCGATTATCCGCATGATTACAGACTCTGATGGGGATTCTTACGACGAATATATCGAGAAAGATCTGACCAAAGATTTAACATTATTTATTCGAGATTCTATTCAGTAAGCACAGTCACAGCCATTTATTCTTAGGTTGCCATTGCAGTAAAAATGTGATATAACTAGAAGAAAACATAACCTAGAAAAAGCGTGAATATAAAATAAAAGAAGGAATCAGGTGGACAGATGCATAGTTTTTTAAAAACGATAGGTTTTAGTCAGTTGAATAATCGAGCAGAAGTTGAAAAGCTGATTCATAAAGTAGTAAACGAGGCACAGGAGCGTCATTTGGTTAAAACTGAGAACGCATCGATTGCAGAGATTTCTATGGAGTTTGCAGAGAATATCGGAATTACAGTCCGTGGTGAATATGATGAGCAGGGCGGGTTTCACGTGGAACATTATTTCCCATTCTTTCGTGGCAAGAATGTAAGCACAAAAGAAGAGGTATATATTAGTAAACGTGTGGACACCGATGCTTATACTGGAATGTGCGACGATTACCGACTAGGAGTGTCCTTAATTTTTTATCTTCAGAATGTGATGGATTATATGAATGTAAAGGGAAAGAATCAAAATGGTCTGTCACATCAGGTTACTTTAGCGGCATTGGCTCTCGATGGGAAGATTTTATTGCCGGTAGAGAAGAAGGAAAAGAAGAGTAACAGAGGCAATGCTGAAGTGAAACAAAGGAACCAGCTTATTGCAGAAGCCAAGAAAGGCAATCAGGAAGCAATCGATAGTTTAACAATCGACGATATTGATTTATATGCAATGGTATCAAAGAGAATTAAGTATGAAGATATTTATTCCATTGTAGATACCTCTTTTATTCCTTATGGATCGGAATCCGATAATTATACAATCCTTGGAACAATTTTAGATTGTCATACCGTGTTGAATGCAGAGACCAAGGAAACACTATATGTCTTATCAATCAGCTGTAATGATTTGAAATTTGATTTATGTATTAATAAGAAAGATTTATATGGCGAACCACTTCCAGGAAGACGTTTCCGCGGGACAATCTGGATGCAGGGCAGCGTAGATTTTTTATAAAATGGAATAAAAAAACAACACATCTTGACTTTGGGTTAAAATGTGAATATAATAAAAGAGCGTATAGAAGATTCATGGATACGCTCTTTTATGCATCTATAGCTCAGTAGGATAGAGCGACCGCCTCCTAAGCGGTAGGCCGCTGGTTCGACTCCAGTTAGGTGCAGGAGAAAGAAAAAGGGGAATGGGAGAATAGTTTTTATTCTACCATTCCTTTTTTCAATTATAAAAATGTTTCACGTGAAACATTTTTATAAAATAAGCAAATAGTATGGTAATTGGGGTAATGCATTAGGAGGGTTTGATGAAGAAAAAAAGAAAATCAAAAATGATAAATATACTTGGTTTTTTAGCATCTGTATTTTTTGCTATATTTGTTTTAATGGAGTTTAGACAGGATTACTGGGCAGTGGCAGGAGCAGGCATCGTGATGCTGATTCAGGCATATTTTCTTGTAAATAAAATTGAAGAAGAAATCTATGAAAAACATGTAAGAGATATGGAAGACATGGATGAAAAGCTGCAACAGGTAAATGATAAGATTGATGAAAAGTGTGAGAAAATTGATCAGATGCAGAAAGCGGTTTATGTTGCAACAAAAAAGGGAACAGAAGTACTTGAAACAAAAGTAGATGACATCGCAAATCGCCTTCAGAAGGCAGAATAAAAGTATCATTTTTTGGGTATTCAAGCACGGGGATTTGAGGGGATGGCATCTGCAAGCAGGGGCATATATGTGTTCCATGTTCAGCGCAAGTTCGGACAAATAGGGGAGAAAAGAAATAAAGATAATAAATTACTTTTATGATGGGGAGAATGGTTAGAGCAACTTGATTTTGTAGTTTGGATATATGAGTTAGAAAAAGCAGGGTTCATGTTTTTATATCAGGCAAGTTTTGTGTGATATAAAAACATGAACCCTGCTTTTTAAGAGGTTCATATTTTAGTTTAAGTCGTCCTTCATAGAATTTCTCATATCAGATATACGGCGGCGATGATTTTCAAAATAAGCACGACGTTTTCTTCTATGAGGAAGCTCGATAAACATTACATATAAAATGACAAGTAATAGTATAATCGTTACGAAAATAATCAACAGAGTAAGTTTTACTTTGGTTTTGGTAGAGGCTACGGAATCACTTGTTGCGGGAACAGATTCGGTATTGTCTTCAGAGGAACCGGAGGAAGGTATCATAGTTGGTGCGGATTCTGATTTAGCTTCCGAGAAAACTTCTTCTGGGGAGAGAAGATAATCTGGCCAGAGAGTGTTAAATACACTCTGGGTAAGAGGATAATCTTCATTATAATATATAATATCGGTGGAACCTACAAATTTGCCTTGGTAGGTGTAAGTAGCCTGTCCGATTACGTTATCTCCATGTTCTAATTCTTTTACTGGATAGAATTCAATTGTTTTAGAAGCATCTTCATAGTTAGCGGTTACCGGAAGTACGATACTGCTATTTTCACCGAAGCGAAGATTGCTATCAAAGCCATCTAAGAAAGCAGGTGCTACGCTAAAAAGGTTTGGGAAAGAAGATTCTTCTGTTAGTTCAGTTTGAGCCATATCGTAGAGTGTATAATTCTCAAATGCGAAATCTAAAATATTAGCAGTATCTTCATAGGCATGAAGACCGGTGTCAACATGTAATACGACTGCAACTAGTGTTATCCCGTTTCGTTCCGCAAAGGTAACTAAGGTTGTTTTGGCTTCTGTTGTGCCACCTGTTTTTCCACCAATGGCTCCATCATATTCAATGGTTTTTTTGATAAAACGATGATGGTTTGCAAGGGGCCTGGAAACATTTTTATTTGTTGCTGGAATTGTATAAGTACGACTTCCGGTAATGGTTCTAAACTCTGGAATCTGGATGGCTGCTCTGCTGATCAGGGCCATATCATAAGCACAGGTATAGTGGTTGTCATCATGAAGGCCATTCGGATTCACAAAGTTTGTATTAACCGCGCCTAATTCTTTGGCACGTTCATTCATCATGGTGGAAAAGTCTTCAATAGAACCGCCTGCAACATGTTCTCCTACCGCATAGGATACTTCGTTTGCGGATTCCAGCATAACGGCATATAGTGCATCTTCCAATGAAACCTGTTCCCCTTCTACAAGACCGATACGGCTGCTGTTAAAGTCTACATCCCATTCAGCTTCATGAGACATGGTAACAGTTTCATTCAGATTGCAATTTTCTAGGGCTAACAAGGTAGTCAGAATCTTTGTGATACTAGCTGGATAGTAAGAGGAATAAATATCTTTCTCATATAGAACGAGTCCAGTATTTACTTCCATAACGATAGCAGCATCGGCATAAACATCAGGACCTTCTGGCCAGGCATTTTGTTCTGACACAGTGTTATTGATATCAGATGTTGCAGTAACCTTAACGCATGGAGCAAGCAGGGCTAAGATAAAGGTAAAGGAGAGCAGTTTATATATTCTTTTTTTGATAGTACGATTCATTCAAATCCTCCAAATCTATGTAAGGTAAAAATAGTTCATTATTCTTTAGCGGAACGCATAAGATTTTCTAGAGTGTTGACATTCCAGGGAGGGCTTATGCATATCCGACTTCATTATAGATGATTTTTTACAAGCCGGCAATATGTAAATGAGGTGAAATATGTGAAGGCTATGGAAGACGGAAGAGAGGAAGAAATTCACGGTTTCCTAATACCTCAAATATAGCCGTTGAGTTTGAAGGTAAAATCGGGATAAAGAATTCCAATATACATATTTTGGTTGACGCAAGAGTGAAATTGACGTATAATTCACTTTGACAAGTAAAAGCGTTAAAGCGCTGAAAGAGGAGGAGACATAATGAAAGGAATAAAAAAAGTTATTTCGGGCTTATTACTCCTTGCTATGGCAGGAGTATTATCTGCATGTGGGACAAAAGAAACGTCATCCGATACAGAAGCAAAAAAAATCGGAGTATGCCAGCTGGTCACCCATGATGCCTTAGATGCATCTTATCAGGGATTTGTAGATGGGTTAAAGGATGCAGGCTATGTGGATGGGGAGAATATAACCATTGATTATCAGAATGCCCAAGGGGATCAAAGTAACTGTAATACAATCGCTACAAAATTAGTGAATGAAAACTGTGATCTGATTCTTGCTATCGCAACGAATGCAGCGCAGTCGTGTGCAAATGCTACGAAGGATATTCCTATTTTAGTGACGGCCGTTACCGATCCAGCAGATGCAGGCGTTGTAGAAAGTAACGAAGTGCCAGGTGGCAATGTATCTGGAACCTCTGATCTGACGCCGGTAAAAAAGCAGATGGAGCTGTTAGTGAAACTTATTCCGGATGCAAAGAAGATAGCGATTCTTTATTGTTCTAGCGAAACAAATTCTCAGGTGCAGGCGAATATGGCAAAGGATGAAGCAGAGGCACTTGGATTAGAGACACAGTTTGCTACCGTTTCGGCTTCTAATGAGATTGAGCAGGTAGTACAGTCTTTAGTTGGGGAAGTAGATGTTATTTATGCACCGACGGATAATACGATTGCCTCAGGAATGTCCACCGTAGCAATGATTGCAAATGCCAATAAGATACCAATCATATGTGGGGAAGAAGGCATGGTAGGAAATGGTGGACTTGCTACATATGGAATCAATTATTATAATCTAGGAAAACAGACAGCAGTTCAGGCTGTTAAGATTCTCGAGGGCAAGGCAGATACAGCTACTATGCCGATTGAGTATTTAGAGGAAGTGAACTTAGCAATTAATGAGGAAGTTGCTGCTGAACTTGGAATTACGATTCCAGATGATTTAAAAGAACAGATGGGTGAGTAAAACTTTCATTCATACAAATGGACATTTACATATAGAATAAACCAAAGGGGGCTGTTATTGTTATAACAGCCCTCTCGTAAACGTATTAAAAACAAATGGAGGAGAATATGAGTTTTGCATTGACGATTTTAGGAGCAGTAGGCCAGGGATTGCTATGGGGCATTATGGCGCTTGGAGTATACATAACATTTCGTATATTGAATTTTGCAGATATGACATGTGACGGAAGTTTTGCCCTCGGAGGATGCGTGAGTGTAATTATGATTTCTGCGTTTCACATGAATCCATTCTTAAGTGTGATTATTGCCATCGGGGCAGGGATGCTATCGGGATTTATTACCGGTTTTTTGCATACAAAATTAAAGATACCCGCTATTCTTTCAGGAATTCTTACGATGATTGCCTTATATTCCATTAATATTCGGATTTTAGGAAAGAAAGCCAATGTATCTCTTCTTAAAAAGGAGACAATCGTTACAAAGATTAAGTCATGGCTGCCACAATCGCTAACAGAGGGCATGATCGATTCCACCTTAAATTCCATTGTAGTACTGGGGTTCGGCCTTATTATGGTAATCATACTGATTATTATCCTATATTGGTTTTTTGGAACAGAGGCAGGAAGTGCACTTCGTGCAACCGGAAATAATGAGGATATGATTCGTGCATTAGGGCAGAATACCGATCGGATGAAGATATTAGGTCTTGTTCTTGGAAATGGATTAGTAGCTTTATCAGGTGCATTTGTAGCACAGAGCCAGGGATATGCAGATGTCGGAATGGGGCAGGGCGCAATCGTAATTGGGCTCGCATCCATTGTAATCGGAGAGGTAATGTCTGTATTATTAGGAAAGAAGAGAACCTTCTATAAAAAGCTGTCAGCCATTATTATAGGTTCTATTATATATCGAGTTATCATTGCCTGGGTTTTAAAAATGGGATTAGACACGAGTGATTTAAAGCTGTTAACAGCAGTAATTGTAGCGTGTGCATTATCAATTCCAGGGTTAAGAGCCCAGAGAAGAAAGGCAAGATAGGGGGCAGGATAGAAGATGTTAAGAATTACAGACTTATGTAAATCCTTTAATGTAGGAACGATAAATGAAAAAAAAGTATTGGATCATCTGGATCTTACTCTTGAAGAAGGAGATTTTGTTACCGTAATAGGTGGAAATGGAGCTGGGAAGTCAACGCTTTTAAATATGATCGCCGGTGTGTATTTGTCAGATTGCGGGACAATCACACTGGAAGGAAAAGATGTGACAAGGCTTCCAGAGCATGCGAGGGCAAAGTTTCTTGGCCGTGTGTTTCAGGACCCAATGAAAGGGACTGCAGCGAATATGCAGATACAGGAGAATCTAGCACTTGCTTATCGTAGAGGGAAAAAAAGAGGGCTACGCTGGGGGATAACGGAAGAAGAGAAGAAGATATATCAGGAATCCTTAAAACAGTTAGAACTTGGGCTAGAGGAGCGTATGACATCTAAAGTGGGTTTGCTATCAGGCGGACAGAGGCAGGCCATTACACTTTTAATGGCTACCCTTAAGAAACCAAAGCTGCTTCTTTTAGATGAACATACCGCGGCATTAGATCCCAAAACTGCGGCAAAGGTATTAGACCTTACCAAGCAGATTGTGGAGAAAAATAATTTGACAGCTGTTATGGTAACACATAATATGAAGGATGCCATTCAGATTGGAAATCGCCTGATTATGATGCATAATGGAAAGATTATTTATGATGTAAGAGGAGAGGAAAAAGAGGCACTTAAGGTAGCGGATCTCCTTCAAAAATTTGAGCAAGCAACCGGAGGAGAGTTTGCAAATGACCGAATGATACTTGCTTAGTGTTTAACACAGGGAAAGAAATAGGATTTATTGAAATATGTTTGCATAAAAATATTCCGGATAAAAATGTTTCACGTGAAACATTTTATCCGGAATATTTTTATTTAGATGATGTTCTCTATATAGTGCTCAATGGGGAAAATGCTATATCACAAACAAGGAGTTTTTAAGTGTTGATGATATTCATTGTCATCGCAAGAAAGCAAAGCATAGAGGAGGTACGGATGCGTATTCAAATCTTGTTCTTGTTGATAAAGATGTGCATAAATTACTACATGCGAAGAAACTTGAAACAATTAAATATTATATTGATTTGCTAAACATAAAAGCAACCGAATTAAGAAAGGTTAATAGACTAAGACAATTATTGGAATCACCCATTATTGTTAAGGAAAGAAAGAGCCTTACTCTTAGTTATAATTATGAATAAACCTTGAAGAATATGTTAGACAATATCTCTTGATATTTAAAATATTGATATTTTATAATATATAATAAAAATTTATTTATAGGAGATATAACATATGAAGAAACAAATTCAAGGAATTGCTCTTATTCTTTTTGGAATATTGTTAATGTTATTAGCTATGATTGACCCATGGATACCTATCATAGAAGATATTGGAAACTACATTATTCTATTAATAGGATTAATATCAGGGATAACTGGATTAGTTTTGAACTTTACAAAAGACAAACAAGAATAAAAGAGTAGACCAAAAGATTTTAGGTTGTTTGATTAGAATGAATAAGAGTTACCTATCGCTATAATAGAGACAAGCGGTATAAAGTTTGACATGGAAAGGAAGGATTTGCGATAAATAAGCATATACAAAAATAGTAAAAAGTGGTATAATTATGGAACAAAAGATAGATAATATATTGAATATTGCTAAAATATCTATGATTTTATATCTGTATGTAGTATTTGCATAATGTTCTGACTGATAACGTAAAGCGACAAGGGAAGCCTTTAGAAGTGCGTAGTAAGCTGGAATGTTATGCTTTTTTCAATTAAGAAAGGAGCAGGTATATGGAATTTGATTATTTAGTTTCAAGTGGTAAAAATGCAAGTGTATATCGTCAGGGGAACAATGTAGTAAAACTTTTTAACAAAGGAATCAATAAGACAGATGTACTGAATGAAGCGCTTAATACAACAAGAGTGGAAGAAACGGGACTTCCAATTCCAAGTATCAGTGAAGTATCCATTATAGATGGACAGTGGGCAATTACAATGAATTATATTGAAGGAAAGACACTGGCACAGTTAATGGAAGAGAATCCGGAACATCAGGAGGGATACATAGAGCAGATGGTGGATCTTCAGCTTCAGATTCATTCCAAACGGGCTCCACTGCTTAATAAATTAAAGGACAAGCTGAATCGTCAGATCAATGATTTAGAGGAGTTAGATGAGATTAAGAAATATGATCTGTTAACTCGTCTGGATGGAATGCCAAAGCATGTGAAAGTATGTCATGGTGATTTCTGTCCAAGCAATATCATTGTATCGAATGGAAAGATGTATGTGCTTGACTGGGTTCATGCTTCTCAGGGTAATGCAAGTGCAGATGCTGCAAAGACGTTCTTACTGTTATCCCTTCATCATCCGGATATGGCAGAACTTTATATGGAACGTTTCTGCAAGAAGAGTAATACGGAGCGCCGTTATGTTGATACCTGGCTTCCAATTGTAGCTGCAGCACAGCTGACAAAGAAGAAGGAAGAGGAGAGAGAACTTCTTTTGAAATGGCTTGATGTAGTGGAATACGAATAGAAATTATTTTATAAAAAAAATGCCAGACTGTAATTTCTACAGCCTGGCACTTTTTTTATCGAATACTATTTTCCATAGTAAGCTCTTAAATACATTTCTTTTAATTCACTCATAAGAGGATATCTTGGGTTAGCGCCGGTGCACTGATCATCAAATGCCTGCTCTACCATAGCGTCTAAGGTATCTAAGAAGTATTTCTCATCTACGCCGTATTCTTTCATGGTATGTTTGATACCAACTTTGTCTTTTAATTGTTCAATTGCAGTGATGAGATTCTCGAATTTCTCTTCGTTTGAATTTCCTTTAATGCCAAGGAAGTCAGCACATTCTACATAGCGTTCTAATGCATGTGGATACTGATACTGAGGGAAGGTACCCATCTTTGTTGGAACATGAGCAGCATTGAATCTCATAACATCGGTAATGACAAGAGCATTTGCAACACCATGAGGGATGTGATGGAATGCACCCATTTTATGAGCTAAAGAATGGGATACGCCAAGGAATGCATTGGCAAATGCCATACCAGCCATAGTAGAAGCATCGGCCATCTTCTCTCTTGCGATCGGATCGGAAGCACCATTCTCATAAGCAGATGGAAGATAATTAAAGATCAGTTTCATTGCTTTTAGTGCCAGACCGTCTGTATAGTCGGTAGCCATAACAGAAGCATATGCTTCCAGTGCATGTGTCAGGGCATCGATACCAGATGCGCTTGTTAAGCCTTTTGGCTGATTCATCATCATATCGGCATCAATGATAGACATATTAGGAAGAAGTTCATAGTCAGCAAGCGGATATTTAACACCGGTTCTCTGGTCCGTAATAACGGCAAATGGGGTTACTTCGGAACCTGTACCAGAAGAAGTAGGGATGGCAATGAAATAAGCTTTCTCGCCCATCTTAGGGAAGGTGTAAACACGTTTTCTGATATCCATGAAACGCATTGCCATGTCAAGGAAGTCTACTTCCGGATGTTCATACATTACCCACATAATCTTGCCGGCATCCATAGCGGAACCACCACCGATTGCAAGGATGCAGTCAGGCTCGAATAAACGCATTGCTTCAGCGCCTTCGGTTGCGCTTGCAAGGGATGGATCAGGTGCAACATTATAGAAGGTAGTATGCTGAATACCCATCTCATCTAATTTGTCTGTAATGGATTTTGTGTAGCCGTTCTTGTAAAGGAAGGAGTCGGTTACAACGAATGCTTTCTTCTTGCCCATTACTTTTAATTCGGAAAGGGCTACAGGCAGGCAGCCTTTCTTGAAGTATACTTTTTCAGGTGTCCTAAACCACAGCATGTTCTCTCTCCTCTCAGCAACTGTCTTAATATTAAGCAGATGTTTCACGCCAACATTTTCAGAAACGGAGTTTCCGCCAAATGTACCACATCCAAGTGTTAAGGAAGGAGTCAGCTTAAAGTTATAAAGATCACCGATACCGCCCTGAGAAGAAGGAGTATTGATTAAGATACGGCAGGTCTTCATTGCTTCTTCAAATGCAGCAATCTTATCTTTGCCGGTACCTACATTAATATAAAGGGAAGAAGTATGGCCATAGCCACCGTCTGCGATTAACTGTCCAGCTTTTGCAATGGCATCTTCAAAGGAGGTTGCCTTATACATTGCAAGAACAGGTGAGAGTTTCTCATGTGCGAACTGTTCTTCAATAGTTACGGACTGTACTTCACCGATTAAGATCTTTGTGGATTCTGGAACTTCAAATCCAGCCAGCTTTGCGATTGTAGCAGCTTTCTGACCTACGATCTTGGCATTTAATGCACCATTGATTAAGATTGTTTCACGTAATTTCTGAGTCTCAGCCGGATTACAGATATGGCATCCGCGGTCTTCAAATTCTTTCTTAGCTGCATCATAAATCTTATCGCTGATAATAACGGACTGTTCAGAAGCACAGATCATACCGTTATCAAATGTCTTGGAATGAATGATGGAGTTAACAGCTAAGGTAACATCACAGGATTCATCTAAGATTGCTGGTGTATTGCCAGGACCTACGCCAAGAGCTGGTTTTCCGGAGGAGTAAGCAGCTTTTACCATACCAGGACCGCCGGTTGCTAAAATAATATCAGCGTTCTTCATGACTTCGTTGGTTAATTCCAGGCTAGGAACATCAATCCATCCGATGATTCCTTTTGGAGCACCTGCGGCAACAGCAGCCTCTAATACGACTTTAGCGGCAGCGATGGTAGATTTCTTAGCACGTGGATGAGGACTGATGATAATGGCATTTCTGGTTTTTAAGCAGATTAAAGTTTTAAAGATTGCAGTAGAGGTTGGGTTAGTAGTAGGAATAACCGCTGCGACTACACCAATTGGTTCTGCGATTTTTTTAATGCCGTAGCTGGTATCTTCTTCAAGAATACCACAGGTTTTAGTATCCTTATAAGCATTATAGATATATTCAGAGGCGAAATGGTTTTTAATGACCTTATCTTCTACAACACCCATTCCGGTTTCTTCTACAGCCATTTTAGCAAGAGGGATTCTCTGCATATTTGCCGCTTTTGCAGCTTCATAGAAAATCTTATCAACCTGCTCCTGGGTATATGTAGCAAAAATTTTCTGAGCTTCTTTTAATTCCTCTAATTTTGCGGTAAGGGCATCTAAATTATCAACTAGACCGCTATGCATTGCTTCTTCTTTCTTAGCCATTAGTGATATCCTCCTATATTCTTGATGATCTGATAACATAATGTTATCGATTATTTTTCGAGATTATGGATTTCATTTGAAGCGAGATAAAATAACTAGCAAATGTCCTGTAAATGATTTCCTTTATTTGATACTGTCATTCTAAATCAATGTTAAATTTTTGTCAATGTACATTTTCTACAAATATATTCCAATTAAAGGGGTGCATCTGTAAATAATAGCAAAATATAACGGTAAAAGCCTGTATTTCCAAGTCAAAAAGGGGATCAAAAAAAGGAGATAAAAAATAGTTGGAAGAAGAAAATGCGGCCGTTAGCAATAAAAAAAGAGATTGGAAACTAGATATTGTTAAGAATAAAACATTTAGTAAAATATTTACATGCAAAAATACAGGCAGCCAGACACTGCATTTCGAATAAGTAAGGGCAAGAGGAGAGGAAGATAGGCTGCAAAGACATATTAAGAGAGGAAAGGCAGTGTCATTTGTTGATAGGAAGGAGAAGGAGCAAGGCATTTCTTCTTAAGGAGTTCAGGAGTATAGGAAAGTAGATGGATGGCTTCTTTTTCATCATAAAGCCAGTCCAGGATCTTATCTTCAGGAAGGATTAAAGGCATTCTAGAGTGAATATCCTTTAAGGAATCATTAGAAGCGGTAGTAAGTATTACAAAGCATTCCGTGCCGTCGCAGATACGAGAAAGACCTGCCATATATAAAGGACGGTCATTTGTCCGCTTAAAATAGTATTTCGCATGGGCAGGGCTATGATCCCACTCAAAAAACCCGCTTGCAGGAATAAGAATCCGTCCATTATGAACAGAAGCAGAAAACAAAGGTTTTTGAAGGGCTGATTCTGACCTTGCATTAATAACTGGCTTTCCACCTTTAGAAGAAAGAAAACCAAAGCACATGGAATCTGTAAGAACAGGTTCTTCTTTTTTCTTGGACGGAACCATTACAAGTGCCCTATTTGAAGGATAGACTTCCCCTTTTACGATGTTTGCTCTACCTAAGGAACGTTTATCTAAGTCCATCACAAGATCCAGTAATTCTTTATTCTGTTCTTCATCGATATAAAATCGTCCACACATAGAAAACCTCCTAAATCAATTCATATTATCATAGTAACTTATCTTCTATATTATATCCACATGTAATACGTACTAAATTCTTCTACTTTAGTTACATCTTATTTCGACTTTTTTGACCCTTTTTCGATACATATTTCTACCTCTGTATACACTAAATTTAAGCATTGATTTTTTTACTGGAAATTACCTACTTTAAACTAACGAATAAATAATTAAGTAAATAAAACTTAAAATAAGTTAACTTAAAAAGAACTAAAATATTTACTGGAAAATTAATTAAGTAAGGTAATGTTTAAGTATATTAAAGTAACTTAAACTAATACATAGAAAAATGAGGCCAGAATTAATTAAGTAAATATCTGAATAAAAAGTAAAGTAAAAATCGCAGAATTCCCGCCAGAAACCAGGAGATAGGGCAGATTATGGGCCAAAAGAGATTAAAGATAGGATTTAGAAGCCCTAATAATGGCTATGTTATCCGTATAAGAGGGGGAGGGAGGCAGCATTATGCACATCGTAATGTTATTTATGTGGACTGGCACGAATGGGGGAAAAAGGAGTGTGGATAAGTATAGGTATTTCCAGTATTTATAAATCAGGGTAGATTTTTTTGAGTATTTTAAGGAAAGATTTCCGGGATCATGGCATGAAAGTAAGCCTGGATGGCTTAATAAAGGGAAAAAATTGATAAAATATGCAGAAAAATTCCCGGGAATGGCTTAGTGAAAGAAAAAAATTGAAAAAGCCCAGATAAGAAAGAGGCGTTTTAGAATTTTTAGAGATTGGATCCTACATTTTAATGATAAAAGTCAAAAAAAGAAGAAAAAAATGAGTTTTACGGTAAACATTTAAGAAAAAAATGTTGGAATATAGGGATATTAGGAAATTAAAATTAGCAGCATATTGCTTAATTATTAATCTATAAGAAAAGAAGAAGAATAGTGGTTTTTTAAGATATTTCATGAGGTCTAAGCGCTTAATTATAAAAAAATATGAAAAATAGTAAGTCGAAAGTAAAAAAATAAAAAAAATTTAGCTAAAAATTGCCAAAAACGCAAAAAAAACACTGCCAAAATGGCAATGCTTCACAATGCATCTTCAGGGGCTCGAACCCTGGACACCCTGATTAAGAGTCAGGTGCTCT
>CALZIE010000034.1 GCA_945787565.1 uncultured Lachnospiraceae bacterium | reverse complement strand
TGAAAACAGCAATATTCCTGAATTAAAGAAATACATCGGTGAGTATGATGAAAACCGTGTTAAATTCTTAGTATGCCAGGATGTAGAAGACGAAATGGAAGCTGCGGAAGCACTTGTTGATGAATTAGTTGAATATGTAGGTCAGTTCAAACGTGAAAAGATCGGTGCAGATGAATTAGTAATCGGTATGAAGTGTGGCGGTTCCGACGGTCTTAGCGGTATCACTGCAAACCCAACTGTAGGTGGTTTCTCTGATATCTTAGTAGCACAGGGCGGTACAACTGTTTTAACAGAAGTTCCAGAAATGTTCGGTGCAGAAACATTATTAATGGCTCGTTGTGAAAACGAAGAGTTATTTGATAAGACAGTAGACATGATTAATGACTTCAAGAATTACTTCACAAGCCATAATCAGACAATCTACGAAAACCCAAGTCCGGGAAATAAAAAGGGCGGTATCTCTACATTAGAAGATAAATCCCTTGGTTGTACACAGAAATCTGGTTCCGCACCAGTTAAAGATGTATTAAAATATGGTGAAACAGTAAAGACAAAAGGTCTTAACTTATTAAGCGCACCAGGAAATGACTTAGTAGCATCCACAGCATTAGCTGCCAGCGGATGTCATATGGTTCTTTTCACAACAGGGCGTGGTACACCATTTGCATCTCCAGTACCAACTATGAAGATTTCCACTAACACACCACTTGCAACAAAGAAGAACAACTGGATCGACTTTAACTGTGGTGTGATGATCGAAGACAAGCCTTTAGATGTTTTATCAGAAGAATTATTCCAGTATGTACTTGCAGTTGCTTCCGGTAAGAAAGTAAAAGCAGAAGAAGCTGGATTCCATGATATGGCAATCTTCAAGCAGGGTGTTACACTCTAATATTATATAAAATTCCATTTTCTTATATGAATTTCCATTTTACGAGTGGAAATGCTAAAAAATTGAATTTTGTAAGAAAAAAATAAAATATATAGTTGATAATAACGCTTTTTTGCATTATTATAGTAACTAAGCGCCCACCGAAAGGGCGAAACACACTATAAAAAACACAAACAAACAAACTATTTTAACGAGCGAACTATTAAAAGGCACGAACAAACTATTTAATGGCGAGAAAGTTAACTACAAATTATTTTATGTTAATTTATTAGCATAACTATTTAAACACAAACAAACTATAAAAGCAGACACAAACTGTTAAAGACACAAACTGTTAAAGACACAAACAAATTATTGAATCGAAACACAAACGATTTAAACAAACACACAACACAAACAAACTATAAAACAATTGAAACAAACAATTGAAACAAAACACAAACTATTAAGATCGAAAAAAGGATGTTCATACCTTTCAAAGAACTGTATTCGATAAGCGGTCTGCTTATCAGCAGAACCAAATATTTTTAAATTATTGTTTATACGAATTTTGTTATTGGAAACAAAAAAAGAAATCAAACTTATTTAAAGGAGATTACTAAAATGGCTAAAGTTGTAACAATGGGCGAAATTATGTTAAGATTATCCACACCTGGTTTTGAAAAATTCATCCAGGCTGATGAATTTGATGTTTGCTACGGTGGTGGTGAAGCAAACGTTGCAGTTTCTTTATGTAACTATGGTCACGAAGCTTCTTTCGTAACTAAAGTTCCAGCAAATGAAATTGGTGACTGTGCAGTTGCAGCATTAAATAAATACGGTGTTGATACAAAGAACGTTGCACGTGGTGGCGAAAGACTTGGTATCTACTTCCTTGAAACAGGTGCTTCTATGAGAGCTTCCAAGGTAGTTTATGACCGTGCTCATTCTTCTATCTCTACAGCAACAGCAGCTGACTTCGATTTCGATAAGATCTTCGAAGGTGCTGATTGGTTCCACTTCACAGGTATCACTCCAGCTTTATCTGATGCAGCAGCAGAAGTTACAGAAGCAGCTTTAAAAGCAGCTAAGGCTAAGGGAATCACTGTTTCCGTAGACTTAAACTTCCGTAAGAAATTATGGTCTTCTGAAAAAGCTCAGAAAGTTATGACTAACTTAATGCAGTACGTTGACGTTTGCATCGGTAACGAAGAAGATGCTGAAAAAGTTCTTGGTTTCAAACCAGGTAACACAGACGTTACAAGCGGTGATCTTGAATTAGCAGGATACCAGGATATCTTCAAACAGATGGTTGACAAATTCGGATTCAAGTATGTTGTATCTTCCTTAAGAGAAAGCTACTCTGCATCTGATAATGGCTGGTCTGCAGCTATCTATGATGGTAAAGAATTCTACCACTCAAGAAAATACAATGTAAGAATCGTTGACCGTGTTGGTGGTGGTGACTCTTTCGCAGCTGGTTTAATCTGTGGTTTAGTAGATGGCAAAGATATGAAAGCAGCTTTAGAATACGCTGTAGCAGCATCTGCATTAAAACACACAATCCCTGGAGACTTCAACCTTGTTTCCCGTTCTGAAGTAGAAGCTTTAGTTGGTGGTGACGGTTCAGGTCGTGTTCAGAGATAATCTGATTTAAATCTTAAATCAAACAAACAGATGCTGATTTCGCGGTCAGTATCCGTTTAATCCAATATATTTTACGAAATGGTTATGACAGATTATTAGTCTGTCAGGAGTAAGAATGGATGGAACGCGAACCAAAAGTGATTATGAATGACGGCTGATGATCGGACATGAGTATTATCGTAACTGATAATAAGCAGTCGCGAGCTTAGTATCGGCTTGTTGATAGAGTGAAATCGCGAGCATTCTATAAACATGAATATTGAATTTCTGTTAAAAGCGCATTAATAGAAAGTCCTGCTATGGGTATTGTTCCGGATGGAACAATACCCATAAGTAGTATATGGAGAAAAAATGACCAATTTTGACATAAAAGATGGAATTTTTTAAGTAATTCATGTATAATGAGGAGGACAGTTTAACGGTGAAAAAAAAGAACTGTCCGCCATGACCCCCTGTGCCATTTTGGTGTGGGAAAATGGTATCAATCTGTGCAGGAGTTTCCTGCCTCAAACATAATATTTCATGTAAAAAAAGGAGAGTAAAGCAATGGAACTTAGAACAGCAGCTTCACCAAAAGACGTAAAGCACTATACAACAGAAAGATTAAGAGAAGAATTCTTAATTGATGATTTATTTCAGGTTGATGATATCAAATTAGTATATAGCCATATTGACCGTATTATTACTGGTTCTGCAGTACCTGTAAAAGGTGAATTAGTATTAACAGCAGGTGATGAATTAAGAGCGGAATATTTCTTACAGAGAAGAGAAATGGGTGTAATCAATATCGGTGGAAAAGGTACAATCACAATCGATGGTACTGTATATGAATTAGATTACAAAGACGGCATCTACATCGGTATGGGTGCAAAAGATATCAGATTTGCAAGTGCGGACGCAGCTGTTCCAGCTAAATTCTACATAAATTCCGCTCCAGCTCATACAAGCTATCCAACTGTAAAGATCAAGCCAGAAGACTGTGTAACAGTTGAACTTGGTTCTTTAGAAGGTGCAAACCACAGAGTAATCCGTAAATACATTCTTCCAGGACAGGTTGAAAGCTGTCAGTTAGTAATGGGTATGACACAGTTAATGCCAGGCAGCGTATGGAACACAATGCCATGCCATACACATGACAGAAGAATGGAAGTTTATTTATACTTTGATATGCCAGAAGATGCATTAGTATTCCACTACATGGGCGAACCAACTGAAACAAGACACTTAATCATGAGAAATCAGGAAGCAGTTATTTCCCCAAGCTGGTCTATTCATTCCGGATGCGGAACTCAGGCTTATACTTTCATCTGGGGCATGGTTGGTGAAAACCAGGATTTCGATGATATGGATGCATGTCAGATCAAAGACTTAAAGTAAGAGTGGAAAGGCCAAGGGATACCTATGAAAATAGATAGATTTGAACTTGACGGCAGCTTACTTGCAGGAATGCTTACAAACATTCCTGCAATGGATGGCTGCTTATTAAATGGTCTTGTTTATTATTATAAAAAGACAAAAGAAACAGCAGTAAGAGATATCCTTGTTTCCTACGGAAATACATGGATTGATAAAGATGGATCTTTAAAAAGCATCGAAGACGCGAGTTTTGCAAAATTCTATGCAGGAAACGTCCTTTATTTCCTATATGAAGAAACACAGGATGAAAGATATAGAAAAGCAATTGAATCCATCAAAGCTGGAATAGAGAAAAAAGAACGTACAAAAGAAGGAACCATCTGTGTGGAAAAAACAGCATCAGACCTTGCTATCTTCCGTGCGCTTTCTAATCTGCTTCCATTCTATATGCGTTATGAGACAGTATTTCATAAAAAAGAAAACTACAACGATGTTATGTTGCAGTTTAAGAATATAAGAGACCGATTCTTTGATGAAGATAAGATGCTTTATCTAAAAGAAGAAGCATCTTTAACGGATATGGCTTGGTTCGCTCTGGCGCTTGCGCAGACAATTGAAGCTACTTCAGAAGAAATTTATGAACAGTATCATGCGTTACAGACAATGTTACGTGAAAGCATAAAAGGTATGCTTGCTTACGATAAGTTAGAAGAAGCGGATGCTTCTACTCTGTTTATGATGTCAGCTGCTATGCTGATGGGATGCAGAGAACGTGCGTTACTGACAGAAAAATACGAAAAGAAAGCAGATGAAATGCTGCATTAAAGCTTGTTGACGAGAAACAGCTGTTATCAGACAGTGTCCTTCTTGGCGCTATGATCATGGCTTATACAGTCTAGAAGGAGGAATGAGAAGATGAAGTTTAAAGTGATTTATCAGTCCGCTAGAAAGGCTGTTATCGAGTTAATCGGACAGGGGTATTATGAGACAGAGAAAAGCTATGAAGTGTATGTAAATAATGAGTTATATACAACAAGCAACAGAACGGTTTTATCGATTCATAACCTGCTTCCAGAAACAACATATGAAATCTATGTTAAAAATGATACCGAGAAATCGGAAGTTGTCACAATCACTACTTCCTATGAATTTGTTACATTAAACGTAAGAGATTTTGGGGCAAAGGGTGATGGAATTCAGGATGATACAACATTTATCCAGTGTGCGATCAATGCGTGTCCAAAGGACAGCCGTGTTTTAATTCCAGCTGGTATCTATAAGATTTCTACTTTATTTTTAAAGAGTGACTTAAAGCTTGAAATTGCAAAAGGAGCTGTATTATCTGCATTTACAGATAGAAGCAAGTTCCCGATTCTTCCTGGTATAATTCAGAGCTATGATGAAAAAGAGGAATATAACTTAGGTACATGGGAAGGCAATCCGCTTGACTGCTTTTCTGCAATCATTACCGGTATCAATGTGTCTAATGTAGAAATCACAGGTGAAGGTATTATCGATGGTTGTGCAAGCAGAGAAAACTGGTGGAATAATCCTAAAGTTCGTAATATCGCTTGGCGTCCACGTCTGATTTTCTTAAATCACTGTGATCATGTGACTATTCAGGGAATTACGGTTCAGAATTCTCCATCCTGGAACATTCATCCATATTTCTCTGATGACCTTCGTTTCTTAGACCTTCATATCCTGAATCCGAAGGATTCTCCGAATACAGATGGTTTGGATCCGGAATCATGCCGCAACGTAGAAATCGTAGGTGTTTATTTCTCATTAGGAGATGACTGTATCGCTATTAAATCCGGAAAGATCTATATGGGTGCAAAACATAAACGTCCTTCTGAAAACTTAGAAATCCGTCAGTGTTGTATGAGAGATGGACATGGTTCTATTACTATTGGTTCTGAGATGGCAGGTGGCGTTAAGAATCTTCTTGTAAAGGAATGCCGTTTCCTTCATACTGACCGTGGTCTTCGTATCAAAACAAGACGAGGCAGAGGTAAGGATGCGATTATCGATGGCATTACATTCGAAGATATCGTTATGGATCATGTTATGACACCAGTTGTTATCAATGGTTTCTATTACTGCGATCCGGATGGACATTCCGAATATGTTCAGTCTAAGGAATACTATCCGGTAGATGATAGAACCCCTTACATCGGTGAATTAAGTTTTAAGAACCTGGCATGTACGAATTGCCATGCTGCAGCTGGATACATGTATGGTCTTCCAGAGCAGAAGATTAAGAAAGTCACATTAGACAATGTAGCGGTTTCTTATGCAAAAGATCCAATCAAGTCAGTTCCAGCTATGATGGATGGAGCAGATGAGACAGCATTACTTGGTCTTTATGCAAACAACTTAGAAGAGCTCATTTTAAAGAATGTAACCATCACAGGAAATGAAGGAGAAGCATTCCTTATTTCTAACGTAGATAAACTAATTGAAGAATAAAAAGGTAGGCAGGCAAATACTTGTAATGAGAGTTTGCCTGCTTCTTTTTGCATGCAGATATAGAAGGAAGTGTGATAAAAGAGGAGCCTACTTTAAAGAAACTTTAATGTGCTTTTCAAAGAAAAAATTTGCAAACGTGTAGATTGAATGAAATGCAGAAATATGCTAAATTATTCTTGACGGATTGTGAAGAATTTTGTATAATTAACTCATAAAATTACTAATAGTAAGTACTTTGCTTTTGATTATTCTTACAGTATAATGGAAGCAAGAGAAGACAGAGATGCTAGAATTTTTTGAATATTCATATACGATGTATGGAATACATAAGTTAGGTGGACTGTTTCTTTGGACAAGGAAGTTTATAGAAAAGTCGATTGGAATATTCATAAAAAGAAAGATAAATATGGATGAAGAAATGATAAAGCGTTTTATTGATGCTTGCAACGATTCGAAGAAGATAACAGAATTAATGCCGCCACTTCCAAAAGGAATAAGGCCAAGGCATATTCATATACTAGATAGTATCGTTATTCTTCGAAACCGGATGGATCTAGTAAGGGTAAGTGATGTAAGTGAACGATTGAATGTCACGATGCCGAGTATTACACTTCTGGTGAATGATCTAGAAAAGAAAGGTTGCTTGATAAAACAGACTAGTCCAGAAGATAAAAGAGCATATTCACTGGTTTTAACAGAACTAGGAGAACTTTATTATCGAATGTATATAAAAGGATACCATGGATGGCTTTCAGAAAGATTCGATGAAGTTAGTGAAGAAGATATGAAGACGACAATCCGTACCATCTATAAAGTATATGAGGTGATGAAGCGGTGTTCACCAGCTATTATAGAAGAGGATGGAAGCGTAAGGCTTTTGGCAGAGTGATCGCATAATGACGGTCCTAATTTAGGGTTTGTATATTTTGTTAGAGATAATAGAATACAACCCTTGTTAATATATAAGAATGCGGAAAAAATCGGATTTACTGGGGAGTGAAGAGGGTTTCGAAACATTCAGAGGGACAAATAATCTCAGCGTTATTTGAAACTTAACAATTTCATTTTGAGGGGAATTGTTAAAGACAGAGAAATCTGTTTTTAGTTGACCAAGTGCAAAGAGATTGATAAGCCTTGTCTGTAGTAATCAGCTAGAGGGAGTGGTTTGGTATAAGATTTACAGGGGATCTTTTAGCCGGCCAGTGGACAGTGTGAGGTCACTGTTACGTTTTAGCTTTTGTATTATTACAGAGCACATAGAGGATGGAGTTCAATAGGGGGACCCATATGAGGACCACTCGTAAGAGTGGTCCTTTTTTCATTCTATTTTTCTTTTTTAGAGGGCCTGGTAATGGAAGTAGCTTACGGAGGCTGTGAGAGGAGATGATGGCCCGGAGTAAGCGTAGACGCCGGTCATGGCACCTGTAAATCGTTTTCCTTTACGGAGTCCTTCGTCACATAAGTAGTAGACGTTGTCTAGGGTGGCAAAGAGCATGTCCTCGCCTTCGTCGATGGAACAGTAGAATTCACGCTTTAATCCCCAGGTCATGACTTTAAGTTTGATGCTTTGGAATTTGCTAAGAGGTGAGCTTACCTCGGTGGCGGTTGTGTCATCGCCGATGTGCTCTGTGATCTTTAAAACGTATCCGTTTGGAGAGTCGGCTATGCCAAAAGTGAGATAAGTGTTCTCATCATAATAGCAGGTGAGACCAGCTTCCTGGCCTTTGAAGAGGCATGGATAGTCGAAGGTGGCAGAAGCTTCAAAGTTAAAGTGCTTCTGGCGTACTAAGAGGATGTTTCTTGCTTGCATGGTGGAGAGCGGGTGAAGGCTGCCTTTTAGCATGATTCGACTGTTTTGGAGTGTGATACCGTCTTTTTCGGGAGGACGCGGAGTTACAAACTCAGGGCTTAGGATGTCTTCACCGGAATAGGACATGGATGCCTCAGTGAAA
Organism: uncultured Lachnospiraceae bacterium; assembly: GCA_945787565.1. GTDB lineage: Bacteria > Bacillota > Clostridia > Lachnospirales > Lachnospiraceae > Lachnoclostridium. The sequence goes on along the minus strand of CALZIE010000034.1, from coordinate 8,991 downwards.
CAGTGTTCTGGCAGGGATGGCTTTTTCTGAAGCGTGCTTGGGCCTTTTAAGCTGTTTACGATTGGCCACCCGTCATTGGTCCAGGTAATTGGATCGAGGGCTGTTTCGCGGCCTAGCATGCTGTAGAGTCCATCTATCATTCTTCCGCACAGATATACCATATACCATTCTCCATTCTGGGTCATGACAGGCTTCCCGTGGCCGCATCTCTGGATTGGAGCAGTTTCATCCCATTGTCTCATGATTGGATTATAAGGGCATGGTTCATAGTTACCAAACAGCTCTTTGGAACGGGATACTGTGATACGGTGTCCAGGACCGGTTCCTCCTTCTGCAAGGAACAGATAGTAGTATCCATCTTTTTTCAGAAGGTGAGGACCTTCTGGCGCACGTTTTTGAGAACCGTAGTACAGAAGTTTTGCCTCGGATAGCTGGGTGGTTCCATCTTTACTGATTTCAAAGATACGTGCACCGCGGTTTAAAAGCATATAGCGACGTCCGTCATCATCAGAGAAGATAGATGGGTCAATACCGTCTTCTTCAATGAAAGAAGGTTTGCAGTATGGACCTTCCGGCTTATCAGAGGATACGACCATCTGTCGGCGGTATATGGTGCCGGTATCATTTAGACGGTAAGTAGCAGTGATATAGAAGCGACCTTCATAATAGGAGATGTCAGGAGCCCAGTAACCTCTACCTCCTTCTAAATCGTCTAAATACGCCCATTCTGGGTTTGTGATAGCGTGTCCGATTACTTCCCAGTGGATCAAATCCTTAGAATGGGAGATTGGAATGCATGGAAAGTAAATGAAAGAGGAATTGACCATATAATAGTCCTCACCAACACGTACAATGGATGGATCCGGATGCATGCCGGTAAGAATCGGATTGCGGTACATATCTTCATAGGCACAGCCTAAGACGCTTTCAAAATAAGCCTTCATGGCTGTGTCCTTTCTTTGAACAGCAAGATCAAGAGGTGTTATTAGATTTTGATCGCCAGATACGATGGACATGCCTACTTTTTCGACAAGATAAGTGGCAAGGGATACATTCCCAGATTCCGCTGCGTAGTGAAGGATAGAGCGGTGAGCATCATCTGTGATATTCATGCTTGCACGGGAATATTCCACAATATAGCGTACGATTTCTTCGTGACCTAATCTGGCAGCATAGAAAGGATATAAAATCCCATCCTCTGTCTTTTTGTCAATCAGATTTGGTTCTGAGATTAAGAGAGTTTTGACGGAATCTAAATCATTTTGAAAAATAGCTTGTTCAAGTGTCATAGTAAAGTAACCTCCGTAAAATAAAAAAGACTGCCAAATCAGAGAATGAAAGGTGAAGGAATCCGCCTGCATTTTCTGGTTTAGCAGTCTGAGTATAAGTTATTAGTTTAGTCAACTAACAAATTAGGGTCTTCTTGTTCTGCGTCAAGCGGTAATAGGAAAGAGGTATAGATTCCGCCAAGCTTTCGAAGCTCGCTAGCGATAATACCTGCAAATGTAACAGCGCCTGCATACTGCAGATGGGTATTATCTGTCTTTCCTTCCATATAGTTTGGATAAATGCCTGCTTCTAGGTGCATAAACAGATGCTTGCTGGCGGCATCTCCAAGTTTTTCAATGTAGTGACGGCTTATGGTACAAAGATCGATTACTGGGATATCATGTTTTTTCCCAAACTCTATCATTGCATCCGGATAAGTCATATGAGTACCATCTACAAGTGTGCCATTGTCTGTGAAAAGACGGCGGTAAAGAGGAGTGATTAAAACCATATGTGCACCATGGGAAACTGCAGTCTCATAAAACTTCTCTAAGTTATCTAAGAAGCTGCCAAATGGTTCGGTATGGCGTTCTTCATCCGCCTTCTCGTCATTATGTCCGAACTGGACAAATAGGAAATCCCCTTCTTTGATCTGCTTATTGATATAATCAAGGCGCCCCTCTGAAATAAAACTTTTTGTACTGCGGCCGTTTTCAGCACGGTTGTCTAAGTACCAGTCCCTATTCATGTAGAGTTCAAATCCCTGACCAATCCCTGTTTGTGGGTAGGAAGTGATATCGTTCTGCTTTACAGTAGAATCGCCTGCCCAGAATATCGTATTCTTCATGATGTTATCCTTTCTATGTAAATGATTTCAACACTAACATTATACAATAAAAGTAGAGCGATTGCACCAAAAATGTAGAAACTGGAAATAGCCGATCATACTAAGAAGAAGGAATCTTAAAACATTATGTAAAATAATGTATAAGCATTCACTCTTTCTTACTATAATCGGCTCTATCAGGCTTTATGACTTCTGCTTGAGCTAAGTATGAAGTCCATCACGTATGGTTTTTGGAGCAACACCATGAATCTTCTTAAAAGCACGACGGAATGAATTGGCGTTGTTGTATCCGACTTCTAGATACAAATCGGATAGGTTTGTTGTGGTCGTCTTTACTAGATGCATTGCACGGTTCATTCGAATCAGCTCTAAGTATTCTGAAAAGTTCTGCTTGGTTTCAGCTTTAAATAAGTAAGAAAAATAGCTTTCAGAAATATTGAATACTTCTGAAATTTTCTTAAGGCTTAAGGACGGATCCTGATAGTTCTCAGTGATAAAGGTTTGAATGGAGGCAATTAGTTTATTACTATCTGTTTTCTGTTCAAACAGAGCCGCAAGTTCATATGATATTTCCTCAAGAGTATCTAGTGATTTACAGTTCTCTAGAGCAAAATCAATCTTATCTAATACCTCTTTGTTATTATCTGTCTGAGAGATGCTGAAACGGACTTTTAAAAGCGTGTTGCGTACATCAGTAAGAAGCCATTTTAACACATTGATGGAAATATTACGGTCATCAAAATTCTCCTTCCGGATAAGGCGAAAAATCTCCTTAATCTGCTTTGGATTAGAAGAAGAGATAAAGTTGCTTAACTGCACGGCCATTTCAAATGGGTAGTAGTAAGTGGATTTATCTTTCTTTAAGCTATGGTAGCTTTGGAATATCTGGCCTTCGTGGATATAGGAACATGCCTGGGATGCCTGCTGATAGGATTTCCATAAGAAAGAAACTTCTTTGTTGCGGTATCCGAGACCACCACAGATCCATAAGTTCTCTTGGTCTGCAAGCTCTTCATGCATAGCAAGAAATTTAGAAGAGATGCGGTTAATACAGTCATCAATTTCTTCGTCTGAGTCACCTGGAAGAAGCAGTGCAAATTCGTTGATATCTGCATCCATGATATGGATATCATTTCCAAAGTAGCGGTAGAAGTAACTATGCATCATTGCCTGGTAAGGAGCCCTTGCTGGAAATAAGGAATTTGTATCGTTTGCCTCCGTATGTAGCTTTAACGGTTCCTGATAGACACGGGCGTACAGAACGGTATATTTACAGTTCGTGTTTAGTTTCAGGAAATTCTGTATTTGTCCTAATTCCTCCGGAGAACCTAGCTGTCCTTTCATAATACGAGACAGATAGGAGCTATAGATGACTGGGCGCTGAGCTTCTAACTCGTTTTGGAGAGAATCAGTCTTATCCATGGAGTCTTCTAAGGCAGTCTTAATGCGGTCAATTGGCTTTACATTTCGTTTGGAAAGCAAGTAAATGACAGCAAAACTAAACAGAATCGTAGCCAGTATGATGAGCGTATACGCCTTCTGATAAGATAGTAAATCCTGAAAAACAAGGTAGGAAGGCTGAACGAGGTAGTAATGCCAACCGTTGTAATCAGAAGTGATGCTCGTAACAATGACGGAATCATTGTTTAAGTGTATTTGATATACCTGTTTATTTGCTATTTCATGTCCGCCTGCTAGAAAAGTAGCAAACTCATCTATGCTTTGATTGTTAGAATTACTAATATGAAACTCTTCCGCATGTGAAGAATTAGTTACATATAGAAATCCATTCTCAAATAAATTCAGGTTAGAAAAGATATTATACAGTTTGGAACGGTTGATTTCAAAGCAAATCATTCCGAGATCGGTATTGCCAATCTCAATCGAAGAGATTGGTACCTTATATAAATAGGAGGAAGTTGCACTGTTATAGGTGGACAGTGACTCGAACTTCCTTATGTTATTATGTGAAGAAATGTCATTGAGCCATTCTTCATAAGTATCTTTGTTGTAATGCTTAGAATATTGATAAAAAAGCCTTGCTTCCGTTAGCATATTGGATGATATCAGGTAATTTGCCTTTGGTAAATATACATAATAATCATCAATCGGAAGTGCTGCTTCAATTAAAAGGAAGCGGCTTAGATCATTCATTACATTTGTGCTATATGTATAAAAGTTGTCATCCGTAGCGGATAAATTGGTCAAATTTCTTAGAGATGAATTGGTTGATATTTGTGAGGCTAGCACAGAAATCATCTCAAAAGAGGTATCCATATCGTTCACTGCATTCTTCAATGTGATAACATTTTGTTTATGCAGGCTATTTTTGGCATCCTTGACTCCGAGCTGGTATAAAAATAAGCCCATTATGAGGATGAAAATAAGCAATATGCTGTAAGAGGTTACAAAATGTATAAAAAAATTATGATCATTTTGTGATTTCCTTTTGATCATTATGTTGACCTCCAGTTTTGAATTGAAATATTTTGGTAAAAGCAAACAAAAGATTGCATAAAAAATTATAACAAAATAGTATAATTTTTGCAAGTTATTACGACAAAATTTTCGATTTCCGAGAAATGAAAGCACATACAAATCTTGAATGGAGGGTGGCAAGAGGGAGAAAACACAGTAAAATCAGGGGGTTGGAGGGTGTCGTAAAAATTGCACATGTATAATAAATATTGTTTCTTGTTAAAAACGTACAAAGTATGCTAACATATAAAAGTCAAATCGAACAAAACTTACCAAAGGATTGCTCGATTGAAGTACTTCCGTTTTTAAAGATGATATACAAAAAGGTATTGAACTTTGAAGTTGAAAGAAAGATTACATCACTTTAATGCGATTAGTTCTTTTTTAAGGAATGCTTCACACAACATAATATTACTTGAATCCTAAAGGAGGGACTAAAGATGAGAAAGTCTAATAAGAAATTCTTATCACTTGCATTATGTCTTGCACTTGCTCTCAACTTAACAGCTTGTGGCAGCAAGAATAATGACAACAATTCTGGAAATTCTAACGGATCTACAGAAACTTCTAGCAATGGAGAAGTTGTAAAACCAACTAAAATCACAGTTATGTGTGATGGTACTGTGTTCACTGAAGCACAGGGTCGTGTAGCTTTCGAAGAACAGTTAGAAGAAGCACTTGGCATCGATATCGTATTCAACCAGCCAGACCACAGCGGTTACTATGATGTAGTTAGCCAGACTTTCGTTGGTGGAGATTGGCCAGATGTAATTTTATTAGGAGCTGCTTATTATGCTACATATGCATCTGCTGGTGCATTAGCTGATATCACAAGCTACTGGGAAAATTCTGAATTAAAAGCTTCAGGAAGATTTATCAATGAAGATCTTATTGAAGGAATTAAAATCGATGGTACTTTATATGGTTTCACTCCAGCCAGAGGTGGCGGTTGTGTAACTTATATTAAGCAGGCTTGGTTAGATAAAGCTGGTTTAGAAGTACCAACAACATATGATGAATACTTAAATATGTTAAAGGTATTTACTGAAATGGATATGGATGGAAGCGGTGATCCATCTAACACATATGCATTAACAGCTGCTGGTTTAATTGGTTCTGAAGCTCCATATATCAATTACTTACCAGAATTCTACCAGGATGCATACCCAGACTTCTATAAAAATGAAGATGGCGTATGGGTAGATGGTTTCTCTGAAGAGGCTATGGCTGGTGCTTTAACAAGATTATGAAGCTGGCTACTTAGATAAAGAAATCATTACAAATGGTACTAAAGATTGCCGTAATAAATTCTATGATGATAAGTGCGGCGTATTTACTTACTGGGCTGGTACATGGGCAGCTAACCTTGCTGACAACCTTGCAACAAATGGTTTAGATAGCGAATTAGTTGTACTTGAACCAATTGCTGAAGTTGGAAAGTATGTTGAAAGACAGGCTCCAGTATGGTGTATTACATCCAAGGCAGAAAACCCAGAAGGCATTTTCAAGTATTTCTTTGAAGCAATGTTAGATGGCGGTACAGTACAGACACTTTGGACATACGGTGCAGAAGGTACTCACTGGTCTACAGCTGCTGAAACCATTACTTATGGTGAGACAACTGAGACTTTTGAAGAAGGTCAGTTCCATATGCTTCCAAACCCAGAAACTCCAGATACTTTAGTTAAGAAACATCACCTTGATCCAATGCTTGCTCTTGCAACATTCGTTGATGCAGACCCAGGTATTAATCAGGTTGAAGAAGCTGCACGTGAATCTGCAGGAAAATTCAATGAATACTCTGTAGTAGCACCAGTTATCGTTTCTAACGACACAATGAGCAGCTACAGCGGTGACCTTTGGGATTTACGTAACAAGGTTATCACTCAGGTTGTAACTCAGGGAATGAGCGTTGAAGACGGTATGAAGATGTATACTGACGCATCTGCTTCTATGGTTGCTGAAATCTTAGAATCTTTAAACAACTAATTTTCAGTTAAGTACTCGGTGAACTTAACTGCATAAGCAGGGGGGCTTTTGTGGTCAATAAGGCCCCTCGACTTGCGAAAATTTCGCAAGATCAATCCTAAAATGAAAGGAAGAGTGCTTCTATGAGCAGCAAAAAGAAAAACAACGTACCTCATAGTACAAAACCATTAGGCACAAGAATTTATAACAACAGATGGTTTTACTTGATGTTTTTACCTGTTTTAGTATTTATCCTACTCTTTAACTACTTACCTATGCTCGGTGTTAGGTATGCGTTTTATGACTACAAAGCCGTTATGGCAAATGGTCCAGAATTTGTAGGTTTAAAGCATTTTACAAACTTACTTCAGAAGGACGCATTTAAAGATGCGTTTTTTAATACTTTAGAGTTAAGTACAATTAAATTATTATTAAACACATTTATGGCGGTTGTTCTTTCATTATTATTAAATGAAATGAAAAACTTACATGTAAAAAAAGCAGTACAGACATTAATCTACCTTCCACACTTTATGTCTTGGGTAGTAGTAGCGTCTGTATTCCACTTAATCCTTTCTCCAAGTAATGATGGTTTAGTTAACGCTATATTAGTTAACGCAGGCATCATTGAAAAAGGTAGCGAAATCTACTTCCTTGGTAGCAAGTCTTGGTGGGTGCCAATTTACTACATCATTAATATTTGGAAAGATACTGGTTGGGGAACCATCCTTTACTTAGCTACATTATCAGGCATCAGCCCTGATCTTTATGAAGCTGCACAGATCGATGGTGCTAACCGTTGGAACCAGATGAGATTCATCACTTTACCAGCTTTATATAATACAATCATTACTGTATTAATCTTAAACTTAGCAAAGATCATGAATCTTTTCGAATCTGTATTCGTTCTATACAATACAGCCGTAATTGAAGTATCCGACGTTGTTCAGACATATATTTATCGTCAGACATTCGGTATTGGTAATCCAAACTTCGGTTACACAACTGCAGTAGGTTTATTTAACTCATTAGTAGGTTGCGTCCTTGTACTTTTCTGTAACTATGCAAGTAAAAAAGTACGTGGACGTGGTATCGTATAGGAGGGGAAGACGATGGCAAATACTCAGTCAAAAAAGAAGAAAAAAATCAAAGCTTTCCCAATCATTAATGGTATCATCATGTTCGTGGTATGTTTATTTATTCTTGTACCACTTTGGAAAGTTTTTGTCGATTCATTAGATTTAAAAACTGGTTATGGTATGAAATTATGGCCACAGGATTTCTCTTTAGTTGGTTATAAGGTTATCTTAACCACTGAAGCGTTATACAGACCATTTTTAATCTCTTGTCTTGTAACAGTAGTAGGTACTTTATTTGGTTTAACATTATCCACTCTTGGTGCATATGTACTGATTCAGTGGGATATGCCAGGTAGAAACTTATTCTCCTACATGTTATTATTCACTATGATTTTCCATGGTGGTATGATTCCTACATACTTAGTTATGAAGGACCTTAAATTAATCAATACTTTATGGGCGGTTATTCTTCCTTTAAGTATTAACGTTTACAACTTAGTTTTAATGCGTAACTTCTTCGAAGGTATCCCAGGTGCGTTATTCGAAGCGGCAGCGATCGATGGTTGTTCTCCAATGAGAATTTTCTGGTCTATCGTGCTTCCTTTATCTAAGGCAGCTCTTGCTTCTATCGGCTTAATGTTCGGCGTTACTTTCTGGAATGACTACACAAATGCTAAGTTATATATCCAGAAACAGAACCTTTACAATTTCCAGCAGAAGTTACGTGTTTTAATTATGGATGGTGATATGCCAAGTACAGCGGAATCTGTATCTCAGAACACTATGTTCAATGCAGCCGTTATGGTAGCTATTATCCCATTCATGATCATTTACCCATTCTGCCAGAAATACTTCGTAAAAGGTGTTAACATCGGTGGTGTAAAAGAATAATTTTTTGGCCGTGCCCTTCGGGGTGCGGCTTTTTTTATTAGGGGGAGGACGCAGAAAGCCCGGGTGGAGCGGCTGGCGAGGTTTTCCGGATGTTCGGACGCGAGGACGGACAGTATGAGTAGGATTCTTTGCCTATCAGACAGCTTCTCTGTCTGCTATTCAAAGAATCCTACTCATACTGTTCGCCTCGAGCCGGACATCCCGGAAAACCTCGCCAGCCGCTCCACCCGGGCTTTCTGCGTCCTCACAATGCGTTTCAAAAAACGAAACGCATTGTGAGGGCACGGCTGACGGGGCAGCGTGCGGGAGAGGGAAGGGCTTGCGAGGGTGGATGAGAGAGGCGTGGGGGAGAGGGAAGGGCTTGCGAGGGTGGATGAGAGAGGCGTGGGGGAGAGGGGAGGGCGTGCGAGGGTGGATGAGAGAGGCGTGGGGGAGAGGGGAGGGCGTGCGAGGGTGGAT
>CALZIE010000033.1 GCA_945787565.1 uncultured Lachnospiraceae bacterium | reverse complement strand
TAATGCAAATCTGATTGAAGAAATTCCCAAGGTGGAAGTGCCGGTTTATTTTATACAGGGAGAACATGATTATTTTGTGACGTATCAGTCTTGTGAAGAATATTTTGAGGTACTGGATGCACCGGATAAGGAACTGTTTCGAATTAAGGATTGTGCACATAATCCGTTATATGAGAAAACAGATGAGGTTTGTGAAATCATGATTGGTTTACTACAAAGGTAGATAAGGGGAATAAAAAAGATTCCGTACTGCATGTTGCAGAAGGCGGAATCTTTTTTTAAAATAGCAATAGGGTGACTGGTCTATTATTGGGTTTTTGTTTTAAGCTAAAAGCCTTTGTGATTTCATTTCCTTTTTGTTTCTTTTCACTTTGGTTCACTTCAGGCATTCGAGGCAACCTCTTTTTGAATCTTACTGATGAGAATAGGAAAAGCTTGTCCTGTATTAGACCATTAAGTCTAATCTAGACGGTTTTTATCAGAATGTTTTGGAACCGGATTAAATCCACCCTCCGTCAAAGTTGATGACCTGTGCAGTAAGATACGTATTGTCGGATGTGAGTTTATATACGAATTCCGCGACTTCTTTTGGAGAGGCGATTCGTCCGGCAGGAATTTCTTCTGCGATGGCATCTTTATCTTCTTTTGTAAAGCAGGCATTCATATCCGTATCAATCATACCGCATGCAAGAGCATTTACATGGATATTGCTTGGCGCCAGTTCTTTTGCAAGAGCTTTTGTAAAGGAATTTAGAGCGCCTTTGCTAGCGGAGTAGACAACTTCACAGGATGCCCCTGTAACGCCCCAGACGGATGAGATTTGGATGATCTCGCCCGACTTTTCATGAACCATCGAAGGGACACACAGATGGCAGCAGTTCATCGCGCTCATCAGATTGGTATCCATCACATGTTTTATCTCACTAGGCTTCATATCGGTGAAAAGTCCCACATAAGAGATGCCGGCATTATTGATTAAGATATCAATCTTTGTAAAGTGAGAATAAATCATGTCAAAACATTTCTTTGCTGTCTCATAGTCACTCAAATCCCCAAGAAAGCCATACACCAAGCCACCATAGGTTTTAAGTTCCGCTTCTAAAGATTCTAGTGCTTCTTTATTTTTAACGCCATTGATGATGACAGAGCACCCCATGGAAGCATATTTTATGGCAATGGCCCGTCCGATACCTCTTGTGGAGCCTGTAATAAATACTACTTTGTTGTTCATATAGAAACCTCTTCTTACTTTTAGTTGAAATAATTATAAATAGATAAATATTCATTCTTATATTAATTCACACACATTATATCATATGTTTTAATGGGGGGACAGGAATATTTATTCAAAATATAGAAAAATAAGGTTGAAATCCTTGATTTTCCAGTGGTTGCCTCGATTGACATAATCGTAAAGCCTTGGTTATAATAGGTTGATTTACTTTAATAGAAAGCGGGGGAAGGAATGGTTAGACAGGTCGTAAAGATGTTTTTATTATCGACTCTGTTTGTGGTATTTTTTACAACGGCAGGAACGCTTGGGTATTCTGCTATAGTAAATCAGTATGGGATAGAGAAACAAGAGAAGGAACAGATAGATCAGTACTTAAAAGAGATAAATGGCAGTCAAAAGGCAGAAGCCCTGCAGCAGAATACAGCTTCCGTTAAGACTGTAGTCAAAACAATACATTTTATTACAGAAAATGAGACTGGAAACATTGGAGATATTTTGATAGAGATTATAAACAGCAGAAGCGGGAAGCTGTTGTATCTGACGGTTCCGATGGACTTAAAGGTGGCATTATCCACTCCTGTGTATGACAGGCTGAATACATCTGCGGTTATGGTACCACAGATGTTTAAACTTTCTATGCTTTCTGCTTATTTTACAGGAGAAAAGCAGGTAGAAGCGGCAAGGCTTATATTAGAAGATACATTAGGCGTACAGATGGATTATTACTCCGTTGTATCAAGGGAAGTCTTTGAACAGAGGTTTGAGAAAGCAGCAGACGGAACATATCACTGTATGGAAGTTAAAGCAGGCGGGTTACAGAACATAAGTCAGCTGTTTGAGAATAAAGAGGCCATAAGGGAAATCTATCTTAATTATGAAACTGATTTTTCGTATCAGGAACGGATGATTTATCTGGAGACTTATCAGGCACTTAAAAAAGAAGACTATGTGTTTGAGAAGGTATCAGGTAAACAGATGAATGATGCATTTATCTTAGATGAGAAAGAAAACAAAGCAAAAATTCTTATGTTCTGTGCCGGACAGGCATAAGCAATGTGAAAAGATGGAAAAAAGGGGTACGATATGAAGAAGAAACTGATTGTGGCGCTAGTGATCACAGCTAGTTGCTTTACGATATTCCAAGCAGGCATGAAGGCGGGAGCCGCTCAGGCAACACCGGGTTCGAGCGGGGATCCGTTAATCACACAGAGCTATTTGGAATCTCAGTTGGCGAACATGGGAAGTGCTTCTTATAAAAAGGTAAGCGTGGCGAAAGGAAAGACGTTAAAGGCAGGGCTCGGAACCGAGTTTATGATTTATTCCGGAAATGGAGCAGTAACCGGAAGCGGTCTTGTCAATCTGACGAGTGGCGAGATGTTTGAAAAGGGAATGAGCGCAGTGATGTATAGTCATTATCTTGCTCCGGCATCTGGATGCGGGGTTAAAGCGTCTAGCAACATGATTATCTTTATAAAAGGAAGCTATACCATTGAGTAGTTTTTAAGTAAAAGTGGAGGGAATGATGGAGAAAATTTTAAAGAAAACACAAACGAAGGATATTCTATTTTTAATAATAGGAACCATATTGATTGCCTTATCAGTAAACCTGGTATACGATCCGATGGGAATGGTAACAGGTGGTGTGACAGGACTTGCAATTGCACTTAAGTATTTGACAGGACTTGTGCTTCCGTCAGGCGGAATCCCGATTTGGATCACCAATATTGTATTTAATGTGCCATTATTCATTGCAGCATATTTTATATTAGGCAAGAAATTCATTGGTAAGACATTATTTGCGACTGTATCTCTTACCGTATTTATAGCAGTTCTTCCATGTAAAGCATTATTTGCAGAAGATTATCTATTAGCAGCTGTATTTGGCGGCGTGTTCAGTGGCACAGGTATGGGACTTGTATTAGCTACGATGTCTACAACTGGCGGAACTGATCTCCTTAGCATGTTAATCCATGAAAAGAAGAAGCATTTGTCAGTACCGCAGGTATTGATGGTTGTGGATGGTGCTGTCGTTATTCTTGGTATTTTCGTATTTGGAATTAATGCGGCGTTATACGCCATTATTGCCGTTTATATTTCGGCAAAAGTCTCAGATAATATTCTGGAAGGACTTAAATTCGCTAAAATGGCTTATATCATTTCTGACCATCATGAGCAGATTGCAACAGAGATCTTACATGATATGGACAGAGGGGTAACTCGATTAAATGTAACAGGAATGTACTCCAATGCGGAAAAGAAAATGTTATTTTGTGTAGTATCTAAAAAAGAAATAGTAGAATTAATAGACATTGTGAACAAAAAAGACCCCAAAGCTTTTGTCATTGTGAGCGATGTAAGAGAGGTTGTTGGCGAGGGATTTATTGAATTTAAACAGTAAAAAAAGTGTTTAATCGTGAATTTATGAGTAAAAATACTTTATACGTCAAAGGTTATACAAATTACACAAATGTGGAAATTTTTATTTGGTTATTTGGGATATGGTTTTTAAAATATAAATGGTGTATCATATAGCTATGTTAGAAATTAGCAATAGGAACGTATAATTGTGAGTGCGCAAAAGAATTTATATTAGGAGGAACTTATAATGGCAAGTTTATCTTTAAAAAATATCAATAAAACATATCCTAATGGATTTGTTGCAGTTAAGGATTTCAACCTTGAAGTAGCAGATAAGGAATTTATCATTTTCGTAGGACCATCTGGTTGTGGTAAATCTACAACACTTCGTATGATCGCAGGTCTTGAAGAAATCACTGGTGGTGAATTATGGATCGGTGATAAATTAATGAACGACGTAGAACCAAAGGATAGAGATATCGCGATGGTATTCCAGAACTACGCATTATACCCACATATGTCCGTATACGACAATATGGCATTTGGTCTTAAGTTAAGAAAAACTCCAAAAGATCAGATTGACAAATTAGTACATGAAGCAGCTAAGATCCTTGACATCGAGCACTTATTAGACCGTAAGCCAAAGGCTTTATCTGGTGGTCAGAGACAGCGTGTTGCTATGGGACGTGCTATCGTTCGTAATCCTAAGGTATTCCTTATGGATGAACCTTTATCAAACCTTGATGCTAAACTTCGTGTTCAGATGCGTATCGAGATTTCTAAGCTTCACCAGAAACTTGAAACAACAATCATCTACGTAACACATGACCAGACAGAAGCTATGACACTTGGTACAAGAATCGTAGTTATGAAAGATGGTATCGTTCAGCAGGTAGATACTCCACAGAACCTTTACGATCGTCCAAACAACTTATTCGTTGCTGGTTTCATGGGATCTCCACAGATGAACTTCGTAGACAGCAAAGTAGTTAAGAACGGAAACGATGTTGCATTAGTATTCGGTTCTCATACAATCAAACTTCCTGAAGCAAAAGGCAAGAAGTTAATCGAAGGTGGATACGTTGATAAGACAGTTGTTCTTGGTATCCGTCCAGAAGATGTTAAAGATGAAGAAATGTTCATCAGCGCATCTCCAGAAAGCGTAATCGATGCTACTGTAAAAGTATACGAATTATTAGGTGCTGAAGTATTCTTATACTTCGACGTTGATGGTTTCGATATCACAGCACGTGTTAACCCACGTACAACAGCAAGACCTGGTGATACAGTTAAACTTGCTTTAGATTTAAGCAAAGTTCATGTATTCGATAAAGAAACAGAACAGATCATCACTCACTAATCAAATATAAATTCATTAGTTTTACATAATGAATGCAAGAGGGATACCTTTCGTATCCCTCTTTTTTTACGTTAAAATACAATATAGTTTAGAAACTAAACAAATCACTTTTTTATGCTATTTGATACTTATTTACGAAAAACGATGGATAGATTTATCAGATTTAGTTTACTTTTTACTAAAATGGTGTTAGAATGAACGTAACCAAAATGGAAAACGAACCATAAATTATACAGTTAGAAAGGTATGGTGTAAAATATGATATCCAATCAAATTCTTCAGAATACGATTGAAGGACTTAAAGCGATTACAAGAATTGATATATGCGTTATGGATACGGAAGGAAAGGCGTTAGCATCTACAATTCATAATGCAGATGAATATGAGAATGCAGTATTAGCCTTTGTAGAATCTCCTGCAGACAGCCAGGTACTTCAGGGTTATCAGTTTTTTAAGGTGTTTGATGAACATCAGCTAGAATATGTTATTTTAGTAAAAGGCGATAGCGATGATGTATACATGGTGGGAAAGATTGCCTCTTTCCAGATTCAGAATCTTTTAGTAGCATATAAAGAAAGATATGATAAAGATAACTTTATTAAGAATCTTTTATTGGACAACCTGTTATTAGTTGATATCTATAATCGTGCGAAAAAGCTTCATATTGAAACAGATGTAAGACGTGTGGTATTCATTATTGAGACAAAGAATGAAAAAGACACGAATGCATTAGAGACAGTAAGAGGCTTGTTTTCCAGCAAGACGAAGGATTTCATCACTGCAGTGGATGAGAAGAATATCATTCTCATAAAAGAGTTAAAGCAGAATGAAACCTATGATGATATGACAAAGACAGCCAAAGTGATCTTAGATATGCTTAATACAGAAGCAATGACAAAGGCACATGTGGCATTTGGTACGATTGTTAATGAAATCAAAGATGTATCTAGATCATATAAAGAAGCGAAGATGGCATTAGATGTAGGAAAAATCTTCTACAGCGGACGCAATGTAGTGGCGTATTCGAATCTTGGAATCGGCCGTCTGATTTATCAGCTTCCAATGCCTTTATGTAAGATGTTTATCCGCGAAATCTTCGATGGTAAGTCTCCGGATGATTTTGATGAAGAAACATTAACAACCATTAATAAGTTCTTCGAAAACAGCTTAAATGTATCTGAAACATCTAGACAGCTTTATATTCACAGAAATACTTTAGTATATCGTCTTGATAAGCTTCAGAAGAGCACGAACTTAGATCTTAGAGTATTTGAAGATGCGATTACATTTAAGATTGCTCTTATGGTAGTAAAATACATGAAGTACATGGAAAATATGGAATATTAAAAAAGTGCCGGTATACCGGTACGCTATTCTAATGAAACATCCAGAAGCAGCGTACAAGGGATATCGGCTTTTCGTGAGTAGGAAGAAAATCACAGGGAACAAGAAGAGAACCCGAAACAGCAAGTTGAAAGGTAACAGGCAAATAGAAAGGAATTGCATAGGATGAATGGTTCTTATGAATTGAGCAGCGATTTAGAAGAGATGGAGGCTCCGGTCATCTTATTTGACGGTGTCTCAAAAGAATATGTAAAAGGAATTCGCGCAATTGATAATATCAGTTTTAAGATTCGAAAGGGAGAGTTCGTGTTTATTGTCGGCAGCAGCGGCTCCGGAAAGTCAACCCTGATCAAGATGATGATGCGTGAGATTAAACCATCAAGCGGACGGGTGTATGTAGCCGGAAAGGAGCTTTCAAGACTCAGAAAATGGCAGATCAGCAAGTACCGCAGAAGCATTGGTGTCGTATTTCAGGATTTCCGTCTCCTTCATGACCGGAATGTATTCGACAATGTGGCATTTGCTCAGCGAGTGATTGAGACACCAACCAAAAAGATCAGAAGACAGACGCCTAGGATGCTCTCGATTGTGGGATTAGCGGAAAAGCATAAGTCGTTCCCAAAGGAACTTTCCGGTGGAGAGCAGCAGAGAGTAGCCCTTGCAAGGGCACTTGTGAATAATCCATCCATTTTATTAGCGGATGAGCCAACAGGAAATCTGGATCCAAAGAATTCATGGGAGATTATGCGGCTCTTGGAGGAAGTCAACCGGAGAGGGACAACGGTAGTGGTTGTTACTCATAACAGGGAGATTGTAGATGTGATGCAGAAACGAGTAATTACCATGAAAAATGGGGTTATGATCAGCGATAATGAAAAGGGTGGTTACATACATGCCAAGAATTAGTACAGTAGGATATAGCTTAAAACAAGGCGTAAAGAACATAAAGAGGAACCGTATGTTCTCGCTTGCTTCAGTTGGGACAATGACAGCATGCTTATTTTTATTTGGCATTTTTTATTTCATTGTAGCTAACTTTCAGTTTATTATTAAGAATGCAGAATCATCGGTAGGGGTTACCGTTTTCTTTGAGGAAGGGATTACGGATTCGAAGATTACCGAGATTGGAAGAGCAATTAAGACAAGAGTGGAAGTTTCTGAGTATAAATATGTGTCGGCAGAGGAAACATGGGAGAATTATAAGCAGAAACTTTCGGAAGAAGCAATTGCTACTTTTGGTGATGATAATCCGCTTGAGAATTCAGCCCATTATATTGTGTATTTAAATGACGTATCTATGCAGGATGCGCTGGTAAATTATTTAGAAGATTTAGATGGAGTAAGGCAGGTCAATGATTCGGAAGAGGTAGCAGGAATCTTTACCGGTATCAACCGCGTAGTAGGATATGTATCAGCGGCGCTTATCATAATCTTAATCGGCGTTGCGATGTTTTTAATTAGTATGACGGTTACGACCGGTATATCCGTAAGGAAGCAGGAGATTTCCATTATGAAGCTAATTGGTGCTACTGATTTCTTTATTCGTGCACCATTTATTGTAGAAGGGGTTTTAATTGGGACAATCGGGTCTTTAATTCCATTAGGATTTCTATATGTGATGTATCACCGCGTGGTTCAGTATATCACCGATGAGTTTTCCAATCCTTATCAGACATTACAGTTCTTAGATGTAAGCACGATATTTAGGACACTGTTTCCTGTATCTTTAGCACTAGGAATTGGTATCGGATTTTTAGGAAGCTATCTTACATTAGGAAAACAGTTAAGAAAAATCAATTAGAGGAATCAGATCATGAACAAACAGAAAAAAAGCAGAAAGCATCGTTTGGCAGCGGTGGGGACCGCTGCCGTGATTGCAGTTTCAGGCGTTATGGTAAAAAACGTTAATGTTAACTTTGTACAGGCATCTTCGTATGAAGAGAAACTTCAGGAGGCGCAAGATAAGAAGGCTGAGTTAGAAAAAAAGAAACAGGAGACGGAAAACAAGATTGCGGCATTAGAAAAAGAAAAAAGCAATATTGCCTCCTATATTGAGAAGCTGGATCAACAGCTGAATGAGATTACACTTAGTTTAGAACAGATTAATTCCGATATAGAAACGACAAATGAGGAGCTTGTTCAGACCCAGGCAGCCTTAGATGAAGCGAAAGCAACGGAAGAAAAGCAGTATGAGACCATGAAAAATAGGATACAGTATATGTATGAGAATGGTTCTACTTCCGTATTTGAGATTTTCCTTAATTCAGATGGAATCTCTGATTTCTTAAACCAGATGGAATATCAGCAGAAAATCACGGATTATGATAATAATCTCTTAAAACGCTATAAGGAAACAAAAGAGTTAATCGCTTCCCAGGAAGCGCTTTTAGCTGCAAAGCTAGAGGAACTTGGGGTGTTGAAGGAAAGTGCTGAATTTGAGCAGGCATCCTTAGAACAGCTTGTGGCGGATAAGAACGCGGAAATTGAACGTTACACAGAGCAGATCGGAATCAGTGATGAGCTTTTATTCGAGTATATGGAGGAAATCACCTCACAGGAGATGACGATTGAGCAGATTAAGGAAGAAGAAGAAAAAAGAATTGCGGAAGCCTTAAAAAAGGCAGAAGAAGAGAAGAAACGACTAGAAGAAGAGAAGAAGAAGCAGGAAGCGGCAAACAGCCAGAGTGGAAGTTCTAGTTCCCAATCTTCTTCATCCAATGCCTCTACGGGTTCCTCTACGGTATATGCCAGTGGAATGATTTGGCCGCTTCCGGGAGATTACCGGGTATTCAGCGGATTTGGATATCGTGTGGCACCGACAGCAGGGGCTAGTACCTTCCATAAAGGGGTTGATATTGGTGGTGAGATGGGAGCTCAGATCGTAGCTGTCATGGATGGAACCGTAGCGATTGCTTCTTACAGTACAACTGGAGGAAACTATATCCGTATCAGTCACGGAAATGGCCTTCAGACGTCCTATCTTCATTGCTCTAAGCTGTTAGTGTCAGCAGGGCAGACCGTAAAACAGGGAGATGTTATCGCGCTGGTTGGTTCCACAGGGGTATCCACAGGACCACATCTTCATTTTAGCGTATCTATTAATGGAACGTATGTAGATCCAAAAGACTACATAAATTATTAATAAGGGAAGAACGGCACTATCGAATAAGATAGTGTCGAAAAACATAATTGTAGGAGGTTATGATGAAGAAGAGATTTCTTTCAGGGTTACTGACAGGTATTTTGTGCACGGTATTAATCGGATCCGTTGTACTGCTTGGATTTGACCGTCTCGGCAGTGGAAATGGGACGAGTGGAGCAATCAGTGAGCAGACCGGCAAGACGGAACAGACATCCGAAGGGCTGGCAGCCGATCAGGAAGCTGCGGTATTTGATAAGAAGCTAACGTATATTAAAAGCATTATTAATAAGTATTATTTAGGTGAGGTTACAGAGGAAGAATTTGATACCGGTATCTTAAAAGGGCTGTTAGAGGCACTTGAAGATCCATATTCCTGTTATTATACAGCGGAGGAATATGCGGCGTTAATGGAATCTTCGGATGGTGTATACTGCGGTATCGGTTCTTTGGTATCTCAGAATGCAAGTACAGGCGTAATTACAATTGTAAAACCGTTTGTAGATGGTCCGGCTTATAAAGCTGGCATGCTTCCGGGCGATATCATTTACAAGGTTAATGATACAGAAGTGACAGGAACCGATCTTTCAACAGTTGTAAGTCAGATGAAAGGCGAAAAAGGAACGAATGTAACGGTAACGGTTGTTCGTGAAGGAGAAGACGATCCTTTGGATTTAGTAATTACTCGTGATGAGATTGAAGTCCCAACAGTTGAATATGAGATGTTAGACAATAATATCGGCTATATCTATATAATGGAGTTTGATAAAGTTACCGTATCCCAGTTTAAGAGTGCAATTGATGAGCTGACAAAGCAGGGAATGCAGGGACTTGTGGTAGATCTTCGTGATAACCCGGGCGGACTCTATGACTCAGCAGTAGCAATGCTTGATCGCATGCTTCCTGAAGGCTTAGTTGTTTATACAGAGACAAAAGACGGTACAAGAGATGAGGAATATTCGGATGATAAAGAATCCTTTGACTTACCTCTTGCAGTCTTAATTAATGGCAATAGTGCCAGCGCATCGGAAATCTTTGCAGGCGCAATTCAGGATTACGGAATTGGTACTTTAGTTGGCACACAGAGTTTTGGAAAAGGAATTGTACAGTCTGTTATTCCGCTATATGACGGAAGCGCGGTTAAGATTACCGTATCGAAGTACTATACTCCAAACGGAAGAAGCATTCATCAGACCGGTATTACTCCGGATGTGGAAGTAGAGTTAGAGGAAGGACTATCCAAGCAGGTAGTTATTACTCATGAAGAAGATAATCAGCTGCAGAAAGCAGTGGAAGTGCTGTTAGATCAGATCAAACAGTAGTATTAGATGGAATTGATATGAAAGAAGTGGCATGCAGGAAAGAAGCGGGAGAAATCTGTTTTTTTCTGCATGCTATTTTTTTGATTTAGGTATTAAAAAAACAAAATTCCCGAAAATTCACAGAAAATAGAAAATGGTGTTGCATTTGGAAATAGAATGTGGTAAGATATCTTCTCAAGACGGACATGTGTATTTGTGGTGCATACAAAGAAAGAGCATATAATAGAATACAAACGTATATTTCTTTAGGCACAGAGAGAACTGCCATGTCGCAGAAAAATAGATTTACAGGTAAAGCAAGAACCCAGGGGGATTTATGGAAGAAGATAAATATTATATAGTGAAAAAAAAGGCGCTGCCGGAGGTGTTGTTAAAAGTAGTAGAGGCACAGAGGCTACTTGATTCTGAACGTGTTATGACGATTCAGGAAGCGACAGATGCTGTTGAAATTAGCAGAAGTTCTTTCTATAAGTATAAAGACGATATTTTCCCATTTCATGAGAATAACAGAGGGAAGACAATCAACTTTATGATGCAGATGGATGATGTGCCAGGATTATTATCTTCGGTATTAAGACAGATTGCAGACAGCCATGCTAATATTCTTACAATTCATCAGACCATTCCAATCGGAGGGATTGCATCGTTAACATTAGGGCTTGAGATTCTGCCCCAGACGATTTCTATACCAAAGCTGATTGATTCCCTGGAATCATTAGAAGGAGTTCATTATCTTAAGATATTAGGAAGAGAGTAAAACAGAGGCGGGGTTAAGTCTTAGATTCCCCCTTTGGCAAGGATAAGGAAAATGCGTGCTTTGACAAATTAAATTAAGAGGTGTCCAAATGAAGATAGCAGTGTTAGGTTTCGGAACCGTAGGTTCTGGCGTATATGAAGTAATAGAAAAAAATTATGATCAGATTGCCAAACGAGCAGGAGAAGAAGTTAAGATTAAATATGTACTGGACTTAAAAGACTTTCCGGGGCAGCCGGTGCAGGATCTCATTGTGCACGATTACGCACAGATTATTAATGATCCTGAAATCGGAGTTATTGTAGAGGTTATGGGAGGCGTGGAACCTGCATATACCTTTGTAAAAGAGGCATTGCTAAAGGGAAAGAGCGTATGCACGTCCAATAAGGAATTAGTGGCAGTACATGGAGCAGAGCTATTAGAAATTGCAAGACAGAAGAATATTAATTTTTTATTTGAAGCAAGTGTAGGAGGCGGAATCCCGATTATCCGTCCTTTAAATCAGTCGTTAACCGTAGATGAGATTCAGGAGATTACCGGTATCTTAAACGGGACGACGAATTATATTCTTACAAAGATGCGAGATGAGGGACTTTCCTTCGAGACCGCTTTAAAACAGGCGCAGGATAAAGGATATGCAGAGCGAAAGCCGGACGCGGATGTGAAAGGTTACGATGCATGCAGAAAGATTGCAATCTTAACGTCTCTTGCATACGGTATGCAGGTAAATTATGAAGATATCTATACGGAGGGAATTACCGAGATTACGAAAGAGGATATCTTATATGCATCTTCGATTGGAGCGGCTATTAAACTGTTTGGAACAAGCCGCAAGGTAAATGACCAGGTATATGTGATGGTTTCTCCACGAATGATTCAATCGGAGCATCCGTTATACAGCGTCAATGATGTGTTTAATGGAATCCTCGTAAAAGGAAATCTACTTGGTGATGTCATGTTCTATGGCAGCGGGGCAGGAAAGCTTCCGACAGCCAGTGCGGTTGTATCCGATGTGGTGGATGCGATAAAACACAAAGGAAGGAATATCATGACCATCTGGAGCAGCAAGAGAATGATGCCAGCAGACTTAAATACAATGCAAACAAAGTTCTTTATTCGTGTGCCAAAAGAGGAGATGGAGAAGGCGAAGAGCTTATTTGCAATAGAGCGTGAGATATCCATACCAGAGTGTGATGAGTATGCATTTATTACAAAAACAATTACAGAGATGGAGTTTAAAGATAAAGCGCAGCTTGTTCATGTAAAGAATAAGATCCGTGTTGAGTTTTAAGAGGGAAACCATAATAAAATTTCACAGGAAGGACATATATTATGAAATATATTGTTGTGCTTGGAGACGGAATGGCAGATGAGCCGATTGAGAGCCTTGGAGGTAAGACACCGCTAGAATATGCGGATACAAAGACAATGGATGAATTAGCAGGCATGGGGGAAATCGGCCTTGCCTGCACGATCCCAGAAGGCATGAAGCCGGGAAGTGATACAGCGAATCTGGCGGTTTTAGGATATGACCCAAAGGAGTACTATACAGGCAGATCGCCGCTAGAAGCGCTTAGTATTGGTGTGCCTCTTTTAGAGACGGATGTAGCAATCCGGTGTAATCTTGTGACGCTATCAGACGATTCTCTTCCCTATGAGGAAAAGAAAATCTTAGATCATAGTGCAGGAGAGATCTCTACTGAGGATGCAGCCGTATTAATAGAGGCCGTAAGAAAAGAGCTCGCAAATGACTTCTTTTCTTATTATGTAGGAACCAGCTATCGCCATCTTCTTGTATGGAATCAGGGAAAGGTGTGTGAGCTTACTCCGCCACATGATATCTTAACTAAGCAGATTGGTGAGTATCTGCCAGAAGAGAAATTCTTAGCGGATATGATGAGAAAAAGCTACGATATCTTAAACAACCATCCAATCAATGAACAGCGTGCCAAAGAAGGACGTAATAAAGCGAATTCGATTTGGTTCTGGGGAGCTGGAACCAGACCGAATCTGAAGGCGTTTGAAGAGAAGAACGGGGTAAGAGGAGTTATGGTATCGGCAGTGGATCTGTTAAAGGGCATTGCAGTAGGGGCTGGAATGAAGGTGATTCAGGTAGAAGGAGCAGATGGTTCCCTACATACCAATTACCGAGGCAAGGCAACAGCAGCAGCGGATGCACTGTTAGACGATGGATATGACTTTGCTTATGTTCATATCGAAGCACCGGATGAGATGGGGCATCAGGGAAGCGCAGAGAGAAAGATACAGGCCATTGAGTCTATCGATAGTCAGGTTGTTGCTGTTATCAAACAGCGTATGGAGGAAGTAGGTGCAGATTACCGGATGCTTATCATGCCAGATCATCCGACACCAGTACGGCTTAGAACCCATACCGCGGATCCGGTACCATACGTGTTATACGACAGCACTAGGGAACGTAAAATGATTCAGAGGTACAGTGAACGAGAAGCAGAATTAAGCGGAAACATGTCGAAAAAAGGGTGGAAACTCATTGACAGGCTTTTGAAAAAATAGTATAGTCAACACAACAGCTGTGGAGCTTTATTGTTACCAATATATACATGATTTAGGAGGCAGCTATGCTTATAGTTAAGAAATTCGGCGGTACTTCGGTGGCCGACAAGGAGAGAATTTTTAATGTTGCCAGAAGATGCATCGAGGACTATAAAAAAGGGAATGACGTAGTCGTTGTATTATCTGCAATGGGCAAGCAGACAGACATGTTACTGGCACAGGCCAGAGACATTAATCCAAATCCTCCAAAAAGGGAGATGGATATGCTTTTGACGATAGGAGAACAGACTAGTGTTGCGCTGATGGCAATGGCAATGGACTTATTAGGGGTTCCGGCTGTTTCGTTAAATGCATTTCAGGTAGCAATGCATACAACAAGTAATTATGGAAATGCAAGATTAAAGAGAATTGATACCGAGCGAATCCGCAATGAACTAGATTCCAGAAAGATTGTAATCGTGACAGGATTCCAGGGAATTGATAAAATGGATAATTATACGACTCTTGGAAGAGGAGGCTCTGATACGACTGCGGTTGCATTAGCAGCAGCATTAAAAGCGGATGCCTGTGAGATCTTTACCGATGTAGACGGTGTTTACACAGCGGATCCAAGAATCGTAAAGAAGGCAAGAAAACTAGATGAGATCACATATGATGAAATGTTAGATTTAGCAAGTCTTGGAGCGGGCGTTCTTCATAATCGTTCTGTAGAAATGGCTAAAAAATATGGTGTGCCATTAGTAGTACGTTCAAGTCTTAATTATTCAGAAGGAACTGTCGTAAGGGAGGAAGTTAACGTGGAAAAAATGCTTGTAAGCGGAGTCGCGTGTGATAAAAACACAGCGCGCATTTCAGTAATCGGATTAGAGGATCAGCCTGGAGTGGCTTTCAAATTATTTAACCACCTGGCAAAACACAACATCAATGTAGATATCATCTTACAGTCGGTAGGGCGTGAAGGAACAAAGGACATCAGTTTTACGGTAGCGGAAGACGCGGCAGATGATGCCGTTGCGATTTTAGAACGTCACAAGGAGTCTAGCTTAAAATGCGAAAAGATTGATGTGGAAAAGAACGTAGCGAAGGTTTCCATCGTCGGAGCTGGCATGATGTCAAATCCGGGAGTTGCAGCGAAGATGTTCGAAGCAATTTACGATGTAGGAGTGAATATCAAGATGATTTCTACTTCTGAAATCCGTGTTACGGTTCTAATCGATGAAGCACATGTAGACAAAGCCATGAACTCCGTTCATGATCGATTCAGTTTAGGAGAACTATAATAAAAACCGCCAGTTTTTTGGCTATGGACAGAAAGGTGTCTAATAGGCAGGAAACTAGCGGTTTTTTTATTGGGAAAACTTAGGGTAATAAAGCGTGTTTCCTCTTTCACAAAAGTTGAGAAATGTCTGATAAAACTTGACAAATAGTCAAATATTATTATATGATTAAGTGGTTTTGAAATAAGAAAATTTATAGTGGATTTTAGAAAAAAGTACGGTTTTTGAACCGTTAAATTTGGATAGAATGTTTGGAATGGAGGATTTACCGTGGCAGATACTACGAATGAAATAAAGAAGAGAAGAACGTTTGCGATTATTTCTCACCCGGATGCTGGTAAGACAACTCTTACAGAGAAGCTTTTATTATATGGGGGCGCAATTAATCTTGCAGGTTCAGTAAAAGGAAAGAAGACAGCAAAGCATGCTGTTTCAGACTGGATGGAAATCGAAAAGGAACGTGGTATTTCTGTTACGTCTTCCGTTATGCAGTTTAATTATGATGATTATTGCATCAATATCCTAGATACTCCAGGACATCAGGATTTCTCTGAAGATACTTACCGTACACTTATGGCAGCAGATTCTGCAGTCATGGTAATCGATGCCTCTAAGGGTGTTGAAAATCAGACAAAGAAGCTGTTCAAGGTATGTGTTATGAGAAACATCCCAATCTTTACCTTCATCAATAAGATGGACCGTGAAGCAAGGGATACTTTTGAATTATTAGATGAAATTGAGACTGTTCTTGGTATTCATACTTGTCCGGTTAACTGGCCAATCGGCTCTGGTAAAGAGTTCAAAGGGGTATATGATCGAAATACAAAGACAATCAGCCGTTTCTTTGCTGCAAACAACGGTATGAAAGAAGTAGATACCGTAGAAGCAACAATTGGTGATGCTTCTTTAGATGAGCTGATCGGAAAGCCATTTCATGATACCTTATCAGAAGAGATTGAACTTTTAGATGGTGCTAGTGCAGAATTTGATATGGAAAAGGTAAGCAGAGGGGAGTTAACACCAGTATTCTTCGGTTCTGCTCTTACTAACTTCGGTGTGGAGACATTCTTAAAGCATTTCCTTAACATGACGTCCTCTCCACTTCCAAGAAAATCAAATGAAGGAATGATTGATCCATTAACCAATGATTTCTCTGCTTTTGTATTTAAGATTCAGGCAAATATGAATAAAGCACACCGTGACCGTATCGCATTTATGCGTATCTGCTCCGGTAAGTTTGAAGCCGGTGAAGAAGTGTACCATGTACAGGGCGGTAAGAAGCTTCGTCTTTCTCAGCCACAGCAGTTAATGGCACAGGAAAGAAAGATCTTAGATGAAGCATATGCGGGTGATATCATCGGTGTATTTGATCCGGGTATCTTCTCAATCGGTGATACAATCTGTATGCCAGGCAAGAAGTTTGAATACGAAGGTATTCCTACTTTCGCACCAGAACATTTTGCGAAGATCCGTCAGGTGGATACGATGAAACGTAAGCAGTTCATCAAGGGTGTTACTCAGATCGCACAGGAAGGTGCGATTCAGATCTTCCAGGAATTCAACACTGGTATGGAAGAGATTATCGTAGGCGTTGTAGGTGTGCTTCAGTTCGACGTATTAAAATATCGATTAGAGAGCGAATATAACGTGGAAATCCGTATGGAACCGCTTGCATATGAGCATATCCGCTGGATCGCAAATAAAGACGAAGGGGATGTGGCAGCAATCAGCGGCACATCAGATACAAAGAAAGTAAAAGATATGAAGGGCAACCCTCTTCTATTATTCGTTCACGCATGGAGCATCAATACCGTGCTTGACCGTAATAAAGGACTACAGCTATCCGAGTTCGGTCGCGAGTAGGAATAAAGACTGGCGGACAGCCAGCTGAGTTTTAAAGAGTAAGAAAGAGCCATCTTACAAAAAGACATCATGCTTTGACGTCTTTTGTAGGATGGCTTTTTTTTATTCATGAGAACGAGAGCAAGAGATACATTGTT
>CALZIE010000032.1 GCA_945787565.1 uncultured Lachnospiraceae bacterium | reverse complement strand
CACGACCAGTCTTGCCACGCACTAATTCCGCAATATCTGGGTTCTTTTTCTGTGGCATAATGGAGCTTCCAGTGGAATAGGCATCGTCAAGTTCCACGAAACGATACTCATTGCTGTTCCACAGAATGATTTCTTCACAGAAACGGCTTAGATGCATCATAACGGTAGAAAGGGCAGAAAGAAGTTCAATCACATAATCACGGTCGGATACCGCATCCATGCTGTTTAAGGCTGGGCCGTCAAAACCAAGCAGGGATGCTGAATATTCTCGATCTAACGGATAGGTGGTTCCTGCTAATGCCCCGGCACCAAGAGGGCAGGTATTCATACGTTTTGCAATATCAAAAAGACGAGAACGGTCTCTTTTAAACATCTCAAAATAAGCTCCGATATGGTGAGCAAGCGTAGTTGGCTGTGCTTTCTGCAGATGGGTGAAGCCAGGCATATAGGTATGTATATGTTCTTCCATTAAAGCATAAAGCTCTTGTAATAAGGAATATAAGAGGCCATCAATCTCTTTGATTTCATCTCTTGTATAAAGTTTCATATCAAGAGCTACCTGGTCATTCCGGCTTCGTCCGGTATGCAGTTTCTTTCCAGTCTCGCCAATACGGGCAATTAGGTTTGCTTCAATAAAGCTGTGGATATCTTCCGATTCCGTATCAAAGACAAGAGTTCCATTTGTAAGGTCCGATTCAATGCTTTTTAGTCCATCTATAATAACATCCCGTTCTTCGTCAGTTAAAATCTGCTGTTTGGCTAACATCGTCACATGTGCGATGCTGCCTTTGATATCTTGTTTGTAGAATTTTTGATCAAAAGAAAGGGAAGCGTTAAAGTTATGTACAAGCTGATTGGTTTCCTTAGTAAAGCGTCCGCCCCATAATTTCATAGAAAATCCTCCTTATGTATAAATATTCATTTTGTGTGTATAACCATAGTACTCTGTTTTGGGGATAAATGCAAGTTCAACTTGCATTCGGCTGTTAAAATCACTATAATTTTTATGAAAATATGTAAAATATTGTAAAAATTATGACTGCATGCCAAAGCGCAGGCAAAGGCTTTTAGATGGAGGAAGAGAAATGAAAGTAAAAGCAATTATGATTCCACTAGAAGAGCTAAAATGCATTTCAGTACACGAAACGATAAAGGAAGCATTAGATACCATTGATGAAAATTGTCTGTTGAGTATGCCTGTCGTGAATCAGAAGAAATTTATCGGTGTCTTATCAAAGCAGTATGTATACGAGACCTTCTTTAAAGAATATTCCGGAACGAAAGAAGAATTCCTTTCTTTAAAAGTTGAAGAAATGATGAAGACAAGGTTAGAAGCGGTAAGTACAGATACAAGTATTGAAGAGGCGGCAGCCTTATTTATAAAATCAAAGTATCGTTTTATTCCGGTGATCAATGAGCAGGAAGAGTTAGCAGGAATTGTGACACAGGGTGCTATTTTTAAGGAATATCAAAAGCTGTTCGGAGAGTGCTATGATACGCTTACGATTTATACTTATGATTATCGAGGGATGTTAGCAAAGATTTCAGAAACGATTGCAAAGAATAATGGAAATATAAAAAATATTGTAATTATCAATACTGAGACGATGTCTTTACAGGAAATCTTTATCCGTGTAGAGAGTCAAAATTTTGATGCAATCGTAAAAGCGCTGGAGAAAAAAGGATTTGATGTGAGAACATCTAAATGCCTGCCAATCCGATAGGAGAATAATGGATTTTGCACAATCGTATTGCAAACTATTTGGAAATAGGGTATGATAAAACAAAGGGAATAAAGGCGAAAGTGATTGCTTTTATGGAAACAAAAGCAATATTTTCATGGAAAAACAGAGATTAGAAATATACAAAGAAGCAGATTCTAGTACCAGCAGAGAGATTTGTCTGATAAAAAAGGAAGAAGCGTACAAAAGCAGGAAAGAAAGGGTTTTTATGATAAAGTTTCAAGAAATTGACTTAAAAGATAGAGAATGGATTGATGCATGCTTAAAAGAAGCCGATTTAAGAGGATGCGAATATTCATTTGCCAATAACTTTATATGGCGAAGAGTGTATGGCCCACAGGTAGCCTTAGTAGAAGGATTTTACTGTACCCGTAACGGAAAAGGCGAAGAGAAGGCATACAGTTATCCAGCCGGAAAAGGAGATATCAAGCCGGTAATCGAAGCGCTTGTGCAGGATGCAAAAGATCGAGGTGAGGTCTTCATCCTTCGTGGCATTCCGGAAGATAAAGCAGAAGAACTAGAAGAACTGTTCCCAGGAAAGTTTGATATTAAGACGGATAGGGGAGACAGTGATTATATTTACAGTGTCGAGAAGATGGCTTCCTTAGCAGGAAAGAAGCTTCACGGAAAGCGTAATCATATTGCCAGATTTAAGGATAATCCAAACTGGATCTTCGAGGAGATAACAAAAGAGAATATCGAAGAAGTATTTGAGATGAACTTAAAATGGTGCAAGCTGTATGAACATTTACAGGATGAAAGCTTGGAACATGAGTTATGTGCGGTAAAAGAAGCATTTGCACATTTTGAGGAATTGGGATTAAAAGGCGGCTGTATTAGAAGAGATGGGGAAATCGTTGCATATTCCATCGGTGAACCGTTAAATTCCGATACATTCGTAATTCATATTGAAAAAGCATTCCCAGATATTCAGGGAGCGTATCCGATGATTAATCAGCAGTTTGTTCAGCATTTTTGTATGGATTATGCTTATGTGAACCGAGAAGAGGATTTAGGTGATGAAGGGCTTAGAAGAGCAAAGCTTTCCTATTATCCAGAAATCATTTATGACAAATATACCGCAACACTAAAAGAAGAACAGCAGTAAGGCAGGAATAGAATATGATAACATTTGCAACAGCAGAGATGGTAAATGATTTAAAAGCGATATGGAAAGAGTGCTTTCATGATGAAGACTCTTACATCTGTTTTTATTTCGAAAATCGCTTTGAGCCTGGCAATACGTTAGTATGGTCAGAGGATGGTGTGCCGCAAGCGATGCTGACTCTGTTGCCTGCAGCGGTTTCCATGGCGGACGGGGTAAAACCTGTCCGCTATGTTTATGCTGTGGCAACAAAAGAGGCGATGAGAGGAAGAGGAATCGCGGCAGCGCTATTAGAACATGCAGCGGCATATTTAAAAAAGCAGGATACAGGGCTAATCTTAGTGCCTGCAAGCAGAACGCTTTTTGACTATTATAAAAAGCAGGGATATGAAACAACGATTGAAGTTCGCACAAAGGAATGGACGATTGAGGAAGTGACGCAAGCAGCGGCTGCGCTAGAGGGAGAAATGAAACTTTCAGAACCGCAGCTTCTTTATAAACAGGATGCGAAATGTTACAAGGAAATTAGAGACATAGCATTTGGAAAAACGGAAGGATATGTGATTTGGTCAGAAGAAGCAATTGCATATGCCATTTCTGAAAATGAATTTTGTGGAGGTTTTACGTATCTTATTGAGATTCTTGGCAAAAAAGAAGTTATTATGGGATATGAAATGGATGGGACATTGGTCCTGAAGGAAACGACCATTCAGGACCAAAATCTGTTTTTGGTACTCTTAAAGTTGATGAAAGAGAGAAAATGTAACAAATGTAAAGTAAGAGGCTTGACAGAAAGCACAATTTTTGGTAAAAAAATCAGCTTCGCAATGACAAAAAATTTGGAACATTTTCACAAAGGCTACTTTAATCTGTGTCTAGACTAAAGAAAGATAACTAACAATTTAGCAAATGGAATAAAGAAAGAGTCCTAAGTGTTGACAAATATTGGTAATTCTGATACAATTTACATTGTAACATTTTTGTAACAATTAATATCATACAAATCCTTGATTTACTTGGATTTGCAAAACAGCCTAATGAATGAAAGGTGAAGGTCAGTAACAGTTTATTAATGATTTTTTAACATGGTTAACAGTCGTTAATAACCAGATCATCGAAAGGAATAGGTAGTCGTATGAAGTTAAACGTAAAAGTTACGAAGATAATGGCTCTTTCTGTTTCCATATGCACATTAACTGCAATCTGTGTACACTACACAGTGCCAAAAAACTACGGCCTAAATCAGGCAGTCGAAGCGGCTGAGGAACAGGATGTTATGGCTTGGAATGTTACAGAAGAAGAAGATGAGAAAAACAAAGCAGTACAATTATGTGCTCTGACATTTACAAAACAGTCTCAGATTTCGAGCATTGGTGTGCAAGGAGGAATAATCGGGCTAAGTGATAACGATAACATCACGGAACTCATGAGTGCAAAGACAGGCATGGTAAGTAAGAATACAGAGGAATTACAGATAGAAGAATCAGACAAAGAAATGAGTAAAACACAAGCAGCAGCAACTATAGAGGAACAGACCGATGGAAAGCTAAATCACTTGTTAGATTCGGCGGATACTGAGAGTTTAGCTGATACATCTGCTTATGTTTTACTTTTTTCTTTATCAGACAAAGCAGGTTTTGTTTTTGATAAAGTATTTCCGAATGTGAATGTAGCACTCAATATTAGAGCAGAGGCGTCTTCTGATTCTGAGATTGTTGGAAAGCTGTATCCGAATGGATATGCTACAATCTTAGAACGTGGGGAAGAGTGGACGAAGATTTCTTCTGGAGATGTTACTGGATATGCCTTTAATGAGCTTCTCTATTTTGATGATGAAGCATATGATATCGCACAGGATTTAGATGCACTGAAAGTGACGACGAATGTAAAGGCTAAGGTTTATGCAGAACCTTCGAAAGAATCTGAGATTTTAAAGAGTACAAAAAAGGGTACTGAATTTACATATTTGAAAGATTATTCTACGGGAGCATTTGTAGCGGTCCAGTATACGGACGATACAATTGGATATATTGTAAGAACTTCGGTTGATGAGGAGTTTAAAGCAGATACAGCAGTTACAATGGCACAGATTAAAGCAGAGGAGGCTAAGCTGGCAGCAGAACAGGCAGCTAAGAAAGCAGCCGAGGCAAAGGGGGCACTTGAAAAAGCGAAAAAGAGTACGATTGGTACGACTACAAGAGCAGCTGTTAGTCTGACGGATGATGAACTGATGCTGTTAGCTACCGTTGTGGCAATGGAAGCGGTAGGAGAAAGTTATGAAGGACAGCTGGCAGTGGCCAACGTGGTAATTAACAGAATGTTAGATGGATACTGGGGCGATACGATCAGCGACGTGGTGTATGCACCAGGACAGTTTTCTGGAGCAAATTCAGGAAGAGTGGAGAAGTTCAGAAGTCGTGTTACGGAAAGCTGTAAGAAGGCAGCGGTACAGGCAGCAGCAGGTGTGAATAATATCGGCAACTACATGTATTTCTGCATGAACAGTATTGCCAACAAGTCTTCCTACAAGAGCTACTACATTTTAGGAGCGCATTGCTTTTATAGTAGGTAGATAGATGGGCAGACGGACGGGATTAAGGCGCAAAGCGGCGGAACAGCCTGACGCGCTATGGTTCCGAATGTTCGGACGCATGAGCGGACAAAAAGGATATGGTTCTTCGACTATCAGACAGGAAAACACTGTCTGCTATTCAAAGAACCATATCCTTTTTGTTCGTCATGAGCCGGACATTCCGGAACCATAGCGCGCCAGGCTGTGCCGCCGCTTTGCGCCTTAATCCCTGGCTGGGGCGTATGATGTAGGGGAAGCACAATTGTAGATCGGAGAGAAAAATTATAGAGGCGGTTTAGTGAGGAAAGAAAAAGCCAGAAAAAAACGCTGTAAGGAAAATTATGAAAGAAAATGACAGAAGAAAATAGTAGAAGAAAATAGTACAAGAAAAGGATAAGAGGAACGGACAGTTTGTTATTGAAAACAGTATTACAGGAATGGTGACTAAGGTAAAAGATTCAGTTCGGTTTGGGAGGAATAAGGGAGAAATGTGTTTGGTGAGGCGGAGTGAAAGGAGGAGATTAATTGAAAAGTTTTAATCGGAGAGGAATTGCTTAAAAAATGTAATAAAGGAGGAATTTTATGCAGACAATAGAAGAGAATCGGTCTGCAGCTTGTGATAATGGCTGTTTAATGTTACCAGTGCTTGGCGTGTGCGTATGATATTGAGTATGGCATATATTGAAAAAAAGCAACATTCAAAATAGACACAGATTCTACAAAGCAACAGGAATATCATACAGAATAGGAAAAGAGAAAGGATGAATTAATATGAAGAGAACATTATGTATTGAAGATGTAAAGGGACGCGAAATCATGGATTCTAGAGGCAATCCAACCGTAGAAGCAGAGGTTATATTATGTGACGGAAGCTATGGGGTTGCAGCAAGTCCATCCGGAGCATCGACAGGAGCATTTGAAGCGGTAGAGTTAAGAGATGGTGATTCTTCACGTTACTTAGGTACTGGTGTGATGAAAGCCGTAGAGCATGTTAAAAAAGAACTTACAGAAGTTGTTCTTGGAAAGAATCCGCTGAATCAGATTGAAATCGATCAGGCAATGATTGCAGCAGATGGAACAAATAATAAAGGTAATTTTGGTGCAAATGCGATTTTAGCTGTATCGTTAGCAAATGCAAAGGCTGCAGCGAAGGCAGTAGGACTTCCTTTATATCAGTATTTAGGTGGAACAAATGCAAGAACTCTTCCAGTTCCTATGATGAATATTATAAATGGTGGAAAGCATGCGGATTCTAGTTTGAATATTCAGGAATTCATGATTATGCCGGTTGGTGCAAAGTCATTTTCTGAAGCACTAGAGCACAGCGCAACTGTTTTCCATACTTTAAAGAAACTGTTAAAGGCAGATGGCTATGTAACAGCAGTAGGAGATGAAGGCGGTTTCGCACCAAAGTTTGATTCAGATGAACAGGCATTGCAGTATATTGTAGAAGCTATTAAAAAAGCTGGTTATGAACCAGGCAAAGATTTTTACATTGCTATGGATGCTGCTGCTACGGAAATGTATGATGAAGCAAAGAAAGCTGGAAAAGAAGGCGATTATCTGTTCTGGAAATCCGGTGAAGTAAAGACTGTGGATCAGATGGTGGATTACTGGGAAGATCTTTGCAATAAGTATCCGATTCTTTCACTAGAAGATGGCCTTGCTGAGGAAGACTGGGAAGGCTGGAAGAAGCTTACTGAGCGTCTTGGAAAACGTGTACAGTTAGTAGGTGATGACTTATTTGTAACAAATACGGAACGTATTAAGAGAGGTATTGAAGGAGATATCTCCAATTCTGTTTTAATTAAATTCAACCAGATTGGTACTTTGACTGAAACATTAAATGCAATTGAGATGGCAAAGAACCAGGGATGGACAGCAATTATTTCTCATCGTTCCGGTGAGACAGAAGACGTTACGATTGCAGATATCGCAGTGGCAACAAATGCAGGACAGATCAAGACTGGTGCGCCATCAAGAACTGACCGTGTAGCAAAATATAATCAGCTTCTTCGCATCGAGGAAGAACTCGGCGAATGCGCTGTCTACCCAGGCAAAGCAGCATTTCCAGTGCTACGAGGCAAATAAAGAGGGTTAGTAAGGAAAAAAGAATAGAGCACGAAAAACCTGCGGGGTCTGGAGCACTATGTGTTCTAAATGTTCGGACGCATGAGCGGACATTTAGGAACACATAGCATTCCAGGCTCTACAAGTTTTTTGTGCCCTATTCCTTTTTCATATCGAGCTTTTTCGATTGCTTTTTTAAGGACCAAGGGACGTATGTATGGTTAGCGGTCGCCTCCGACTGGGTAGGAGTCTTGTTGGGTTGCACGGTAGTATTTATATACATTTCCACTTTCAAGGCGAATGGAATGTTCGGTGATCAAAGTGATATCGCGTGTGTATGGAAGTGACTGATACATAGAGAAATTTTCACTAAGAGTATGATCAAATGGAAGAATTGGTGTGTACTTTTTGGTATCTTCTTTTAATTCAGGCATATGGAAAGCCTCCTGTCTTCTGTAAGTTTTGGTAATATTGTACACTTTATAGGAGAAAAATGCAAGATAGGGATGATTGATTCACAGGACAAAAAAGCATATAATGAAAGAAGAGTTTATTATAAAAGGAAGTAGATAACATGATAGATGAGATTAAAAAGCAGGCAGAATCTGCATTAATGGAATTATTAGAAAGCGCGAATCTAAAGGAAAAGGATATTTTAGTAGTGGGATGTTCCACTAGTGAAGTAACAGGGCATAAGATTGGCACCTATTCGGTATTAGACGTAGCGAAGGAATTAGTAGAAGGAATTTATCCGATTCTTAAAGAACGTGGTATTTACTTAGCTGCTCAGTGCTGTGAGCATTTAAACCGTGCAATTATTATCGAAGAAGAAGCGGCAGATTATTATCATTTAGATGCAGTGAACGTAGTACCAGTTCCAAAAGCAGGAGGATCCTTTGCAACTGCAACCTATGCAAAGCTAGAGCATCCGGTTGCCGTAGAAGAAGTAAGAGCAGCAGCAGGAATGGACATCGGTGATACCTTAATCGGCATGCATCTTAAGAAAGTAGCCGTTCCAGTACGATTATCCGTAAAGAAAATCGGGGAAGCGAACTTAGTATGTGCCCGTACAAGACCGAAATTCATTGGCGGAGAACGTGCGCATTACAATACAGAGTTGCTATAAGCAGCGATGGGAGGAGAGACATGAAACCATACGAACATAAAGTACAATACTATGAAACCGATGCAATGGGAATCGTTCATCATTCCAATTACATCCGTTGGTTTGAAGAAGCAAGATGTGATCTTTTAGAACAGATGGGATTTGGTTACCGCAAGATGGAAGAAGAGGGAGTCATCATCCCGGTATTATCAGTAGCGTGTACCTATAAAACAATGGTACGCTTTGAAGACACCGTAGTCATCTTGCCATCCATCACCGAATTCAACGGCCTAAAATTTAAAGTCACCTATGAAATCCGCGATGCCAAAACAAACGAGCTTCGTACAACCGGTGAATCCACTCACTGTTTCCTATCCCGTAATTATGCTCCAATCCGTCTTAAGAAAGAATATCCTCACATCTACACCCTTTTCAACAACATGATGTCTACGAACTAGAGGATAGTTGCTGATAGATGAAACTTATAGATTATTAACCAAACAGATCTAACTAAATATACAATTAGACATCTAGCGGATAAGTAAAAAACAAAAAAGCAAATAACTAAGAAGATGAATAATCAGCTATTTATCTTATCTCTCCACCAAAATGAAGCTGCCGCACCCTAGAAGTCGAGCATCAGAGAAAGGCGTTTAGGAGGCAGGAGGGTAGCGGAGGCTGGTGGGCTTGTTTGTCGGAATGTCCGGCTTATGACGAACAAAATGAACTGTATCCCATAATCTAGACGTTAAAACTTTTGTTTAGATTATGGGGTACAGTTCAAAAGCAGAGGGATTCTTCGAATAGCAGACAATGTTTTTCTGTCTGATAGGCGAAGAATCCCTCTGTTTTTGTCCGCTCATGCGTCCGAACATTCGACAAACAAGTCCGCCAGCCTCCGCTGTCCTCCTTTCGACCGTCTCTCACCCATCAGCTTCCATGCACCTTCTTCTGAAGTTCTACGACGAGGATTGGAACGAAAGAGAGGCAGAAGACGATTCCCCACTGTTCTAGGCTAAGAGGAGACACTTTAAAGATAGTGGCTAGGGCAGGAACTGAGATTACAATAATTTGCATGAATATACATATAATAAACGAGATTATCATTTTAGGATTGGTAAACAGGCCAACCTTTAATAGGGAGTGTTCACTTCTCATATTAAAGGCATGGAACAGCTGCGAGATGCTTAGTACTGCAAAGCACATTGTACGGTCTCCAATAATATAAGCAATCAGTGCCAGCATACCAATCATGGCACCTTCCACAATAATCTTTCCTACAAGACCATCCGCGAACATCCCTTTCTTAGGTGAGATCGGCTTTTTATTCATAATATCGGGTGGCGCAGGCTCTACCCCCAGACAAATAGCAGGCAGAGAGTCTGTTACAAGATTCACCCATAAAAGCTGTACTGCTAAAAGAGGGGAAGGAAGGTTAAATAAAATCGCAACAAAGATTGTAATAATCTCGCCAATATTACTGGAGAGAAGAAAATGAATGGACTTACGGATATTATCGTAAATACCGCGGCCTTCTTTTACAGCAGATACAATGGTTGCGAAATTATCATCCATTAAGATCATATCAGCCGCATTTTTGGCAACATCGGTGCCGCTGCATCCCATTGCACATCCGATATCAGCGGCTTTTAGGGCAGGTGCATCATTTACACCGTCGCCAGTCATGGCAACAACCTCACCCCGCTTTTGAAGGGCCTTTACAATTCGTACCTTATGTTCCGGGGAAACTCGTGCGAATACCCGGTAGTGGTAGATGTTTTGTTCCAGCTCTTTAGTAGACATCTGGTTTAATTCCTCACCTGTAATAGCTTCTTTCTTTTCTTCCTTTTTCTTTGGCTGGAGACCGAATGGGGAAGGGGTATTAATCAGGCATGAATGGGTTTCTTCTGATGAAAGGATGCCAAGGCTTCTAGCTATTGCGCATGCAGTGAAGATGTGGTCACCGGTAATCATAACAGGAGTGATGCCAGCTTTTTTGCAGATTGCAACGGCTTCCTTTACTTCTTCTCTCGGAGGATCGATCATTCCAAGAAGACCAATTAAAATCAGGTTATTCTCAAGTAAAGGCTCATCAGAGGAAGAAAAAGTTCCTTCTAATGGTTTATAAGCAACTGCAATGACCCTGAGCGCTTTACTAGTCAGCGTAATGTTGCTGCGGTTCAATCGCATTTTCATTGAACTGGTCAATGGTTCAATCTTACCGTCTGAATAAATGTGAGTGCATCGATTCATCAGGACATCAATAGCACCTTTTGTAATGACACGATTCCCATGATCCCACTTATGAACCGTTGTCATAAGTTTTCTGGAAGAATCAAATGGAATTTCATAAATACGAGGGTAACGGGTCTCTAATCTTTTCTTGTTAATCCCATTGCGTTCTGCTGCAAGAAGAAGTGCTTTTTCCGTTGGTTCTCCGATGGCTTCATTTTTTCCTTGCATAGAAGCATCGTTACATAAGCAGGCACAGGTTAGCAGCTCTTTCGCAAAAGGACAGGTAAAGCTCTCTAAGCCTCGTATGGATGCAATATCCGTTACCGTCATCACGTTTTGTGTTAACGTGCCGGTTTTATCTGAGCAGATAAAGGTGGCGCTTCCAAGAGTCTCAACTGCAGGAAGCTTGCGGATTACGGCTTTTTTCTTTGCCATACGCTGCACGCCTAGAGAAAGCATAATTGTTACGATTGCAGGAAGACCTTCAGGGATGGCAGCAACAGCCAGGCTTACACTGGTCATAAACATATCGAAGATAGGACGTCCTTGCAGGGTGCCGATTAAGAAGATAACGACGCAAATGGATAAAGCAGCAATTCCTAATGCCTTTCCGGTCTTTTCAAGGCGTTTCTGAAGTGGTGTATCTGGTGTCTCATCGTCCATAATGAGTTTTGCAATATGCCCGACTTCTGTATTCATGCCGGTCGCTGTGACGATGGCTATGCCTCGACCATATGTAACAATGCCGGTTGATGGAACCATATTCTTGCGGTCTCCAAGCATGGTCTGTTCTGGCAGGATGCAGTCGGCTTCTTTTTCACTAGGGTGAGATTCTCCGGTCAGTGAGGATTCATCCACTTTTAAGTTGACGGATTCAATCAGGCGGCAGTCGGCTGGGACATAATGCCCGGTTTCTAGATAGATGACATCACCTGGTACAAGTTCCTTGCTTGGAATCGTACACTGTTTGCCATTTCGAAGAACGATGGCGTTCGGAGCAGACATCTTTTTTAGTGCTTCCAGAGACTTCTCTGCTTTTTCTTCCTGTATGACCCCAAGAATTGCATTTAAGGTAATAATCGCAAAAATGATGATTGGGTCCACATAATCAGCGTGGCCTTTTAATACTGAGACTGCAAAGGAAACAATGGCTGCAATAATCAGAACGATAATCATGAAATCCGAAAACTGAGCCAAGAATCGGGCAAGCACGCTTTTTCCTC
Organism: uncultured Lachnospiraceae bacterium; assembly: GCA_945787565.1. Lineage (GTDB taxonomy): Bacteria > Bacillota > Clostridia > Lachnospirales > Lachnospiraceae > Lachnoclostridium. The sequence continues at coordinate 6,225 of CALZIE010000032.1, read as the reverse complement.
TCTTCGAGGCGAGGAGGTTATACCCATACTTTTTCTGACGTTCGGATACCTCCTTATCGTTTAGCCCAGTTGTTACGTTGGTATCCAATTCCGTTATTGTCTTATCTATCGACAATGTAAAAAAGTTCATAGAATCCACTCCTATTTTTCGCAGTATTTTCGCAGAGGCCGATACTTCTAATAGAAAACATGGATCAAACCTCTTTTGTAAATATATGTCCCTGGGTTAGAAAGTATGAGGACATCATTTTAATTTATAGCAGATGGCTGTCACTTGGAATGTTACTTTATTCTTTGCAAGTAAAAGTTAATATGCTATAATGACGTTAGAAATGACAAAGGATGCCAAGCAGAGGATTGGGCTTCTGGATTGGATTTAGCATGGCACAAAAGGATAAGGAACCAGGAGGGCAATTGAATGGTAGGTATAAATAAGGTAAATCTGATGATGGGATATGGCTTTTTAGCGGCACAGTCAGAAGAGAGGATTGTACATCCGCTTTACGGACTTTTAACATGGATTCTAATGTTAGGTGGGGTTGGAGCCATGGTATTAGGAATCGGATATTTATGTGGTGTTGTGAATGAGACAGAGTTTTTGGAGAGACGTCAGAGTGATCCGAATATTACATCCCAGCAGATTCGAAAGGAAAAGCGAGTGAAGGGTGCATGGATTGCAGCAATCGGTCTGATCTGTGTTATCGTTCAGAATTACATGTAAGACATACATAAAAAGGACAAGCAAGGGTTCTTAGGGCAAACAAAGAACAACAGAATAAAAACAATAAAAAATAAAGTAATAGCGGAGTACCCCTGGATAGCAAACGAACACAAGCGAAAGAATATCCAGGGGCTTTTTTTGATTCTAATGATATTATAATTTGACAATATTTTTCTGTATATGGTACTATTTGGGGGTGCGAACGGGTAGAATAAAAAAAACACGTAGCTTAACTGATAATAGGGGAGACTGGGGGGAATATGTTATTTAGTACAAAGAAGATGGATGAAAGGTATAATAATGCAAGCGTCATGCAGATTGCTTTATTCTCATTGAATACAGCAGCAACTACTATGTTTCTTGCATTAATGGAATATACCAGCTATTTTGTAAATGGTGTGCTTGGCTTTGCGGTAATGTTTACTTCTGTGATTTTAACCGGACTTCGAATTTTCGATGGAGTGATTGATCCATTCATTGGATTTATTGTAGACCGGACAGAAGGAAAGTTCGGAAAGTTCAGGCCATTTATGGTTATTGGCAATGTGATGATGGCATCAAGTTCCTTTGTTCTTTTTTATGCATCATCATCCGCACCAAAAGTGCTGCGGCTTCTGATTTTTATTCTGTCCTATATGACATTTGTGGTTGGATATACGTTTCAGATGATTGTTGCAAAATCCGGTCAGACCGTCATGACCAATAATCCGAAACTAAGACCGTTAGCCACTTATTTTGACTCGTTATTTATTACATCTTGTTTTGGGGGAACTTCTCTTTATGTATCGGCATATCTGATACCGAAATATGGCGGTTACACCAACAAAGCATTATATACCGAATTTGCCTTATTTGTAATCAGTATCTCAGCAGTCTGTACCGTTCTTGCCTTAATTGGTATCTGGAAGAAAGATCGCAAAGAGTATTATGAGGCAGTAGAGGAAAGAAAAATCACAATTAAGGATTATATGGACGTGCTTGCTCACAATAAACCAATTCGGATGTTGGTGACTGCCGCTTCCATTAACAAATTCGCGCAGATGGTATACGGCAATATTACAGTTGGTGTTATGCTATTTGGAATTATGATGCAGAATTATAAGATGTATGGTCAGATTGGCTTAATTACAGCAATTCCGAATTTAATCGTGGTGACAATCGGTGTGGCAGTCGCACAAAGAGTAGGACAGAAGAAGGCATTTACCATTTTCACATGGTTAGCGGTTGTATTCCAGATTGTGATGACGGCAGTGCTTTTATTTGGAAATTTGACGGAAATCGGACTGACAAGGTTTAATGGAATTTCGTTTTTATTTTTCCTTGTTTATATTCTTTTGAATGGAAGCAAATCGGTTAGCAATAATATTGTGGTTCCGATGATTGCGGATTGCTCAGATTATGAGGTGTTTCGAAGCGGGATGTATGTACCGGGACTTATGGGAGCTTTATTCTCTTTTGTAGATCAGGTAATATCTGCTCTTGGAACTGCATTTGTGGGTGCAGCAGTGGCGTTAATCGGATTTCGGAAGATTCTTCCGCAAGTAGGGGATCCGATGAGCGTAAAGATTAAGATGGTGACGATTCTCTGTTACTGCGCTGTGCCAATCATAGCATGGCTGATTTCTTTGTTTACGATGCGTTATTATGAGCTCGATCAGAAGGCTATGGCACAGATTAATGAGGACAGGCATAAGAAACATTCGCACAGAAAAACGCTGCATTCACGCAAGAGCTATTGAAACTCCTTGATTTTTGGTATATTCTTAAGTCATCAAAAAGAAAGGGTATGCAAAATGCATAAGGGGTAAGTAGTATGGAAGCTGTATTTTGGCTAGTTGCATTAGCAGTCTTAGTGCTAATAGAGATTCTTACATTAGGTCTTACAACGATATGGTTTGCAGGAGGGGCACTGATTGCATTTCTTGCAAGCTGCATAGGAGTGAATTTATTTGTTCAGATCGTATTGTTTGTTATCGTGTCTTTGGCAATGTTGTTCTTTACAAGACCGGTAGCTGTAAAGTATCTGAATAAGAAACGAGTGAAGACAAATTATGAAGGACTGATCGGAAAAGTGGTAAAGATCACACAGCGAGTTGACAATTATAATCAGACCGGCGCTGCAATGGTAAACGGAACCGAATGGACCGTCCGTTCCGAATCAGATGATGTGATTATCGAGCCTGGAACAAAGGTTAAGATAGTAAATATTTCTGGCGTAAAATTAATCGTCACAGAGTATAGGGAGGAATTATAATATGGATACAGGATTCTGGGTAGTAATAGGATTTATTGTATTAGTTTTATTAATCTTATCATCCTGCGTTAAGATCGTTCCACAGGCACATGCCTATGTAGTAGAACGTCTTGGGGGATATCAGGGAACATGGGGTGTAGGTATTCATTTTAAAGTACCATTCATCGATAAGATCGCAAGAAAGATTGTATTAAAAGAGCAGGTAGTAGATTTCGCACCACAGCCAGTTATCACAAAGGATAACGTTACAATGCGTATTGATACAGTTGTATTCTTTCAGATCACAGATCCAAAGTTATATGCATACGGTGTTGAAAACCCAATTATGGCAATCGAGAACTTAACTGCAACAACACTTCGTAACATCATTGGTGATCTGGAATTAGATGAAACATTAACATCCAGAGAAATCATCAATACAAAGATGAGAGTATCTCTTGATACAGCAACAGACCCTTGGGGTATTAAAGTAAACCGTGTTGAATTAAAGAACATCATTCCGCCAGCAGCTATTCAGGATGCAATGGAGAAACAGATGAAAGCAGAACGTGAACGTCGTGAAGCAATCCTTCGTGCAGAAGGTGAGAAGAAGTCCACAGTCCTTGTTGCAGAAGGTAAGAAGGAAAGTGCGATTCTGGAAGCAGAAGCAGAAAAAGAAGCTGCAATCCTTCGTGCAGAAGCAAAGAAGGAAGCAACCATCCGCGAAGCAGAAGGTCAGGCACAGGCTATTATCGCAGTGCAGAAGGCAAATGCAGATGGTATCAGGATGTTAAACGAATCCAATCCTGGTGGAGCCGTTATTCAGTTAAAGAGCTTAGAAGCATTTGCGAAAGCTGCTGATGGCAAAGCAACCAAGATCATCATTCCATCTGAGATTCAGGGCCTTGCAGGACTTGCAAAGAGCATCGTAGAGGTAGGAAAAGAAAACTAAGCGTAAATGGTTTATTGCAGGAGATTTCGTGGAAGTCTCCTGTAATTATGTAAAGAATTTTATAGATAGAATATAGGAGAAGACATTATGGCAAATGTATTGATTTTAGAAGACTCAGCGGATACAGCCGCAACGTTGGAGAGGATTATAAAGGCAATTCAGGACCAGGTACATGTCTTCTCCTTTTCTACATATGAGGAAGCGAAAATAAGTCTGGAATCCGACATGACATTCGACTTTTTCTTTTTAGATATTAATCTGGTGAAAGGAACATCCGATGCATCTGGTCTGACATTTGCAAAGGAAATTCGGAAGCAGGAACGATATGAGTTTACGCCAATCATCTTTCTAACCTCCATTGCGGAGATGGAATTAATCAGTTTTCGGGAAACACAGTGCTATCGGTATATTATAAAGCCGTTTCAGGCAGAAGAGATTTATGAACTGGCAAGAAAACTGTTAAGTCATTATAAAAAAGAAGAGGAACCACAGATGGTGGTGAAAAAAGACGGAATCAATTATCGGATTAATATAAAAGAAATCGTATTTGTCAGTGCGGTTCCAAGAGGCGTGAAGATTCATCTAAAAGATGATGAGATTATCGTCAAGTATCTGACACTGACACAGCTGATGAAAAAACTGCCGGAAGGAATGTTTTTTCAGTGTCATAGAATGTTTGTTATAAACCGGGATTATATTGAATATGTGGATATGGTCAATCAGGTCGTTAAGATGACAGGATGTAAGGATGTCATTGAAATCGGAGTCACCTATAAACAAGAGATGAGGAAGATGATGTATGAGTAGATATTTTAACGTGGTGACATTTGTACTTCTTACTATTGTCCTGATTTTAATTATTGTTTTAATTGTAATCTGGAAAAGGCAGATTATGATTGATCAGCGTCAGCAGAAAGAAATTCAGATGTATCAGATGTATGGAAAGCCGTTAGAGGAGTTTATCAGGGATCTGCGGGCAAGGCAGCATGAGTTTGATAATCATATCAATGCCCTTTTGAATATGCATATTACGATTGATACTTACGATGAGCTTGTGAAAGCACAGTCTGCATATATGAGCAGTTTAGTTGCCAGAAAGGAGAATCGTTATTTTCCGCTTCTTCGCATCAGCAACAAGGTGATTGCCGGATTTTTATATAGCAAGCTCATTTCTATCAATAAGGATGTGCGTGTGGAGCTGATGGTGGGAAGCCATGAGATTTTTACCAATGTACCGGAACAGGATATTGTGGAAGTGATTGGTACGTTGATTGATAATGCAGTGGAGGCGTCTAAAGAAGGAAGCAGTTGTATTAAGATTTTTATTACATCGAAAGAGGAGAAGCTGATCTTTGTCATTAAGAACCAGCATAAGAAAATTCCAATCTCTGAGCTTACAAACTTTTTTGAACGGGGATATTCTACGAAAGAAGATGCTTTAAATAGGGGACTAGGACTTTATAATGCGAAAAATATCGTGAAACGCTGGCAGGGAGAAATCTATGTAGAAAATGAGCTGTTGGAAAATGAAAATTATATTACATTTCGTGTAGAATTATAGGGAAATAAAAAGTTAGTAACGATACGGAATGTAAGACAGGAAAAAGGGATATCGCAAGAAGAATAGTGGGCGATATCCCTTTTTGTATTTTGATTAAGGGTGTTCTATTGTTATTTTGCAGCAGAGATCAAACGGATAAAGGCCATGCTTAGAAAGATAAGGCCGGATATGATTCCGCATAGCTTGTCATTCATTTGGCGAATGCGGCTGTTTTTACGAACGAGTTCGCTTCCTGCACATAAAAATGCTATTTGTAAAAGGCCAACGCTGATGCTTAGAGCAAGTCCTGACACTCCAAGTGTGGCTGCTGCGATTCCGGCACTGATGGAATCGGCTGAGAGCGCTACTCCTAACGCAAGGCCTTCTAAACAGTCAATGCTACTAGAATGGTCAAAGTCATAGGCTATTTTATCCTGGGTGCGCAGGCTTCGGATAATGAAATAGCCACCCATGATAACCAGTATTGTGATGCCAAGATATTCCGTGATTATGGTTGGAAAACGGCTAGATAGAAATGTTCCAAACAGGGCCGAGAGTCTCATGACAAGCATGGAGATAAGACCGATTATGATTTTGGCGGGGAGCTTGATTTTGACTCCTCGAACGCTATAGGCGATTCCAATTCCAAGTGCATCGATGCTTAATGTAAAAGACATCAAGATTAACGGTAGTATCATAATGTACTCCTTGTTGATTTTCTTTTCTTGCTATCATTAAGTTGAAATTCTTAACTAGCTTCACTATCACAATATGCATTT
>CALZIE010000031.1 GCA_945787565.1 uncultured Lachnospiraceae bacterium | reverse complement strand
GCATATTCTTTATTATAAAAATATCCATAGGCGATGGACATAATATATCCTGTTTTAATATCCGAATTCAACTCTTTCACTCTGGCCAATGCGCTATAACTGGTGGATGTAATGACACACTGATCAATGAAATTATATTCTTCGAGCAAATCCACTACCTTTTCAATCAGATACTGTTCATGTCCATTGATTTTAATCTCAATATTCAGCTTTATCCGGTTCTGACATACTTCAAGCACTTCCTCTAATGTTGGGATCACGGTACCGATATACTCATTTCCGAACCAGCTGCCTGCATCATAGGTCAAAAGTTCCTCATATGTCACATTCCAGATACTTTTCTTCACACCTGTCGTACGCTTTAAACTGGAATCATGCAAGAGTATGACAACACCATCTTTTGTTTCCTGTACATCAATCTCCGCGTAATCAGAAAATTTTTCGATTGCAAGCTCAATGGCTGGGATTGTGTTTTCGGGTGCCTCACTAGAAAGCCCTCTATGAGAGGTGATATAGGTTCCGAATAACGTATCACGTTCTACGAATGTCCCCTTATATACTCCTTTGGCAAGGTTATAACAGTTCATTCCGATTACCGCAATGCTTAGCACAGTTATAATAACCATATAACGTCCCTGAGGCATTTTGATATTCCGGTAGTATCCCTTTTCTAACAGCCTCTCTGCCTCTGCATCCATGATCTGTTCCTGAATCTTATCAATCTCATATCCAGCGTAAGGATTTAAATCCCGGTAGTCAATATAAAGCTTGGTAATCAGCCCATAGTTCGCAATCAAAGAAACAATGGCAACTACAAATCCAATGTACTGATTCATCTGATCATAAGTCTTTAAAAACGCCGCTACCACAAGGCTTGGATCCATAGTTACATAGGTAATGATAACCGTTACCGCTGTAACTATCATATAAAGAATCGCATATCCAATCCAAAGCATCGCATTAAAACTGATGATTGCAGACAAAATCTTAAGATTCCGTCCTTTTTTTAACTTTCTGCTTAAAGAAATTCCTTCTCTAAACGTCTTCTTCTCAATGTTACAGAACTGGAACACAAAGAGTCCATCATAGACAGCCACCAGAGCTATAACAACCAGCGCAATCACCCATAGTGCAACTGCCCTGTCCGTCTTAAGTGTCTTTATCATATAGGATGGAATCCTCATATTCGAGACACCTACAACAAAAATAGGAAGCAGCACCACAATTCCATATAAGGTGCCATACAGCACAATCATAAAATTCTTCTTTTTAAATTCTCTCGCCGTATGAATCATACCGGTAAAGAAGATTTCTACCACTCGGATTCTTCTTAGCTGCATGCAGCTGTGAAAATAAACACTAAGACAATTCATCTCAAGCAGTATGAAAAATCCCATCATAAGCAAAAACAAAGCAACTGACAGAATTGTTGCCGGATTCCTCAAAAATGGAAATATATTCTCTATAGTCAAGTAACTATATCCAGCCAGACTCAATGTCTTCTTTAAACCAGTTTCAAATACCGGCAGTACAACAAGCAGTAAGGCAAGCTTGTAAAGCAGCTCAAACAATACAAGGCTCTTTAGATTCCTTGTTATAAAATTTCTCGTATCCTTAATCAATCGTATCACTTTTACACCTGCTATCCTTTAGTATATATGCTGCTTTTTATGTAGCTGTATTCTATTGTAAAACTATTCATCATTTTTTTCAATTAAACTTAGCTATTTCTTCCTATTTGGCGGCTTGTCCCTTATTTCATCTGGCATATGCGCCATCCGCGCCGCCTGCGTCCATTGCTTACTCCTTCTCTTACCTAATCTTCATCAGGAAACAAGGCGCATATGCTTTCTTCTTAATTCTCCGCCATCACAATCTGAATCGGTGTTTTCTTTGTTCCTCCGCCAATTATATAACAGGTATACATGGTATTGGAAAGAAGCCTCTGATAAAACATCACCACTGTCTCACCATTTGCATAAGTTCCAGGAGGTGCATATGGTACTTCATCCAAAGTTTCTGACATGGTAGGTGGACATGGCTCTTCCCCACTCTCTATCACATAAAATTCATACTCACCGGGCACAACCTGTATCCATTCCGTTACCTCTTTAGGTTGTATCTTGCAAAATGCAATATTTCCGCTTCTTAACAGAATGTCAAATACCTTTCCCCCATATGTCAGATTCACGGCACGCAAACAAGACTGACTCCTTGAGCGATGTGGACATTCATAATCATCGATTACTCCGATCTCCACTCCGAAACGAGTACTTATAACCGCAAGCGTAATGCTTGTTCCGGCTTTAAATGACATAACTGCACGATAAATCTCCACTTCTAGATTGGGGCCACTATATACGACAACCTCTATTTCCCCGGCCCTGGCCCGCTCATACTGAGAGATTTTCCCATACGGCAGACGATTTGCAATTGTCCGGTTTCCAACCACGACATGGAGCGACTGCTGTCTCACAGCAGCATGAAGAACGCGTGTAAGGCAATAATTAATAATAACCTTCCCAGATAAATCTTCCCCGGATGACTGCACTTTTTCTAGTTCCTCTGATGATGGAATTACCATAGGGTCAGTATTATCATTCATAAACTGCCACCTCTCATTCCTAATATCATATTATCATATGCGAAATAATGCATATCGTGAACTGCAAGTTTTCATCCGGGGAATTTTTCTTGTCCCTAACGATTTATTTTTACAATATAAGTTGTATAAGTCTTAGTATCTGTTGCCGGGCTTTCAAACACCACTTCACCTAATGAGCGAAGAAGTTCATCATTTACCGGCACTTCATATTGCTCTGCTTCAAGCTGTCCTACATAGATATATGAGATATCATACTTTTCAATCAGCTCTTTTACTGCATTCACATCTTCTGATGTGTAAATGGTCTGAATATCCGAAGCTCTTTCATCAAGTACCGGTGGATATCCTCCTGTTGCATCGCTTCTCCATAGCCATTCATGTGTCTTCCATCCGAGTACCGTCGGAAGACCTGTAATAACGGATACACGTTCATGATAAGTATAACTGTCCCCATTCACTTCCAGTACGACTGGTGTTCCAGATACATTCTCATTTAGCCACTGTGTTGCAAGATAATCATCATAGTTCTCATTTTGTATAAAAGCAGACGCATCAATACCTTTATAACGGGATCCATCCTTCACATCTCCAAACCAGGCTTTTGTTGCATTTCCAAAGTAGCCCATTGTCCAGATTAAAAGAATTGCAGTAAACACACCTGCTGCTTTTCTGACCTTCGTACGTTCTTCCGTAATAAAGCGTACTGTAATATAAGACATAGCAATGCCAAACATAATATATGCCTGATAAGTCAGCTTAAACATTGTATTGGCACGCTTATAGTCACCGATATAAATATCAACTACATAAATCACTTCCGGCATGAATACTAGGCCCACTGCACACAGACCAATTGTAGCAATAAATAGGTCTGACACAGATAAACTGTCAATAAACTGGAACAGCTTGTTCTTCTCAGGAACAAATGTAACTTTGCCACTTTCCTCTAATGTAGTTTTCTTCTTTTTCTTCATTCCATGCATCGCATCTTTGTCCGTAATAAAACCTTCGATTTTTAAGTCCTTATAACGAACACGTACAAACATGGCAACTAAGAATATTGGAATGCCCCATAGCACTGCTAACTGATATATTGGTGTTCTCGCTTGCGTAATGCTAATTGAAGTGGAGATCTGATCGAACGAAAGTGTAAATGGCAGACATACTAATTTGGCTATTCCCAATATAATTACCGCATGAGCTGCTGTCAGAAAAACAGCTTTCTTTTTAAACTGATAAATCACCAGATTCGAGAATAAAATGATTGCCCCTGATACCACATAATAAATCGGATAATCCCAAAAATTAGTTGTGTGGAATAATCCAATAAAGAATCCAATTAGCAGAATACATGGATGAAAACACTCTTTTAAGAAGTTTGGCTCTTCAATGGATTCTCCCATTCTAAGCGCGTCCATCTGTTTCTTCCTGCTAAGCAGATAAGTAAATAAAATTCCAAGCACAGTCAATACAAATATAATATTGATCACATGTGCATGTAAGTCACCTAATACAAACGAATAGCATGGGAACTCATGAATCGTCTTATCCGTCGTTTCTGGATTATAGCCAATATAACGGGTCGCATCCGGGAACCAGTAAGAGGATACCTCTTCCCCATTCTTTTTTTGAAAAAATGGTACAATATAGCGATAAATCGGATAGTGCAGATTACCGGCAATTGATACAAGCAAACCTGCAAAAACCCCAGACACCGTTGCCACAGCAGTCTTATGTTTCATAAACCTCTGGCTAAACTGTGGCTTTCCTGTATTTCTTTTTGCAAGACCACGGTCTAAAAGGAAGATTTTCATCACATTATATGCAATGCTGTATGGAAGGGCAAATCCCATAGCCGCAATGGTCATTAACATCAGATTGTATCCATTTCCTACCGTAACTCCGCTAAGTTTTGTCAGATACGTAGCTAAGAACTGACCCACATAGTAATAATTGATATTCTCTCCTGCCATCCATAAATCCTGCGGAGGCATATACTCTGCACGCATCATGGTTGTCATAAAACCATAATCCATAAACTTTTCTGTTCCATATGCTTCCGGTTTAAATGCCTTTAAATACACCCAGAAGGTAAAGGCTGCAAAAAACAGACACTCTGCCGTAAGCATGCCACCAATTCGGTTTAGATCAAACTGATATGGCATTTCCTTTTTGTTCTTTCTTGCATAGAAAATGCTTCCCACCATCAATGCCGCAGTAAAGATGGCACAAATTCCAACCGAAATCACCGTATTTACTCTTGTGAATTTTAAAATATGGAAGGAAGAAAGATACCACATCACCCATCCACTTACTGCAATCCCGATTGTCTTTGAGAATAAGAAACCTCCATCATGAAAATTCTTAAATATCAGGCTGCTTACCGGTAAAAACACAATTCCAATCACAAAAAGCGTAAACCACCACTGAAAGAATGCTGCATAGTCACTTCCAAGCAGTCTCTTTCCTGTCAGTGCGATTACAAGAAATGCAAGAATAGGCAGCCCGCATTTTATCAGTATATCTCTGCTTCTTTTACCCATTGATTCTCTCCTTATTCTTTATTACTTTATTAATCTGGCTAAAGTCTTTCACTGCCTGTTCCCCAATCTTTATGATTTTCTTCATATTGATGGAGTTCACACCGCCCTGTCTTGGCTTAAAGGTTACTTTCTTATAAAGGACAGGCAGTTTCTTCTTTGCATAAATAACAGAAATAATAACATTGGACAAATTATAATCTTTTGGAATAAGCGGAAGATTTTCTTTTAAGACAGAAGCCTTCATCAGACGAAACGGCGTATTGGCATCCGTCAATGTGACATGGAAACAAATCTGACATACTAATTTTAGTGTCTTTGTCACAAATACGCGGGAAAGACCATCCTGTCTTCCTTTTCTGTGACCGATTACCATCGCATAACTTTCTCTCTCTTTCCAGAAGTCCCAAAACTCATCTGGAACCGTCTGCCCATCTGAGTCTGTCTGAAAGACATAATCCGCTCCTTCTTTGATTGCAAGCTGATATCCAAATAAAATAGTAGCTCCATGCCCTCCATTCTTTTTCGTCATCGGCTTTAGCTGCGGATATTCTTTCGCAAGTTTTGTCATGATTGCATAGGTAGAATCTTTACTTCCATCATCAATCACGACTAACCTGCTTTCTTTCCCTGTTTTCTCTACGATTGGATACCAGTCTTTAATAACACGTTCCACGTTAGCTTCTTCATTATAAGCTGGAATTACGATATATAACTTATCCATATTCATTTCCCCCGTGTATAATTTTTTACTTGATCCTGTTATATAAATCCAGGGCACTTCTAATGACAGCGTCCATATTATAATAACGGTATTCAGCAAGTCTTCCTAAAAAGTAAATATTCTCTTCTTTCTCCATCTTCGCCTGATACTTTGCAAAATGTTCCTTGCACTCCTTGGTTGGGAATGGATAATAAGGTTCCCCCTCTGCCTTAGGATATTCCTTTAAGATTGTTGTCTTCTTATGTTCCTGCCATGTCATTTTCTTAAACTCAGTAATTCGTGTAAAGTCATAATCATTTGGATAATTTACAACTGGAGCTTCCTGATAAGATTCCTGATCAAATGTCTCAAACTTAAATTCCAGACTTCTATATGCTAACTTTCCATACTCAAAATCATAAAATTCATCGGTCTGCCCCGTGTAAATTAACTTATCATATGTGATATCATCTTTTATCTCTTTATAATCCGTATTAAGCATAATCTTAATATTCTTATTCTTTACCATGTTTTCACACATCTTAGTATATCCATGTCTTGGCATACCCTGATATTTATCTGCGAAGTATCTGGTATCACGATTAAAACGGATTGGAATTCTGGAGATAACAGATGTATCAATCTCACCCGGATCAATTCCCCACTGTTTGATTGTATAGTTCTTAAAGAATAAATTATAGATATTCTCTCCAACCTTGCTTAATGCCACATCTTTACTAGTACGGATTTCTTCAATCTCTTCCGCTTCCTCTTTGATAAATGCCTCAAATTCCTTTGCACTTAAATTCATATTATATAACTTATTCACGGTTTCTACCGTAATCGGCATCGGAATCAGATTGCCATCTACATAACTTAAAACTCTGTGCCAGAAATCATTCCATTTTGTAAAATTGCTTAGATAGTCATATACTTCCTTATCATTGGTATGAAAGATATGAGGTCCATAGTTATGAATTAAAATTCCATCCTCATTATAAGAATCATATACATTTCCACCGATATGACCTCTTCTTTCAATCACCAATACTTTCTTATTTCCTTCATTTGCTGCTCTCTCAGCAATCGTAAGGCCCGCAAGGCCTGCTCCTACAACCACATAATCAAAATGCATCGTTTTTTATTTCCTTTCTCTTCGTGAAAGAGCGTTATCTGCCAATCACTTTTTCTGTATCATAAATGGTAATCTGGTAATCCCCAGCTCCACTTTCATAAACTGCTTCATAGGTTGCCGGAATCGTATCAGGATTTAAATTATAATCCATGCTTACCCGGTTATCAAAATCAATGATAATAAACCGAATCTCATTTTCCTCTACAAGCTGCATTAACGTTTCACTTGTATCCGCCTCGTACATTTCTTTTACAAGCTCTGCACGAAGATCGGTATCATACCCTGCTGACCATCCAAAATAAGGCCATCCAAGGAACAGCATCGCTCCTCCTAATACCACATTGTTTAAGGTATAATTCGAAGTTAAGAAGATATCCTTAGAATCTGCATTGTCCCGAATCCATTCTGTTAACGGATCTTCTAAATCAAACTTTAAATAATTCTGATTCTTAGTTAGAACCGTCCTGTAATCATAAACGCCGGTAGCCGTCAAAAGCACTGTCATTAAGATACAGACAGCCTTCGTAAAGACCGAGTTCATCTTATACAACTTCACTACTGCAATAGCCGCAAAAATGCCAGCTAACATCACACTGATCATAATGTACTTATGATTGACAGTCACATCGATTGTCAAAGACATCGTAAATGCAAAGACGAACGGAACGCTTACGCATGCTAACAGCCATTTCTCCGTCCCCTTTACAAGCAAAAATGCTACAAGTAGCACTAGTGGCAATACCCCTAGCAGACGTCCTATATAATCAAGCACGCCAAAAATCGTTCTATTCTCCGCTATAAATCCAAAATAGAAATGAGGACTGATTGCACTCCCTTTAATAAAAAAGGCTGACTGTATCATCGACAATCCGGTTGCAATCACAGCTGTCACCAAAAACTCCAGACGTCTGTCTGATAATGCTGCAATTAAAAACAGAATAAGCAACGTTGCAATTGTAACCGCACCATTAAAGAACGTAAGAAGTCCCAGCAAAATGCCTGCGCCTATTGAGAGATGGATATCCTGTATCATCCAGCCTTCCTTTGTAAAGAATGTTTCTTTCCAAAGGATAGCGACCACACTTTCTTTTTTCTCTCTTTCACTTAGCTTGGCATTCACTCTTGCAAACAGCGAGTACAGATGCGGAATAAATAAAATCAGGATCAGAAGCATCACACCAAGCCCCAGTGCAAGATGTCTCTGATTGCAGTATACATTCAGATTCCAAAGTCCCCAGGATTCATTCGTGGTATAACCAATAAACTCGGCATTCTCTTTCAAAGCAGAAAAGATGCTTGTCCCCTCCGGCACTTCACTAAGAAATGTAAATAAACTTTTTGAGCTACGGAATGCAAAAAACAAACAGCTTAAATAGCCGACTGCCTTTTTCCCACTAATCTTTACTGCTAACGCGTATAAAAGCATTATAACAGAAAGAAGGGACAGAACGCTTGGAACATTGAATGCGTAATCAATACGCATTCCTAAGAATTCTAAGTTTCCTACCAAGAACTGAAACATGAAATGATAACGGATATCTTGTCCTGCAAAATGTGAGTATTCTGTGGGGAAGTTATTCCCATAAGAGAAGGAACGAATCATGCCAAGATGCGGAGAGAAATCACTGAATACTGAATAGCCAACCGCTAACTCTCCATTCTTTACATGAAATGTCACCCACATCAGCTGAATGATGACAAACAGGGAAAGTCCCATCAGCACATATTCTCCGACTGTTATCTTTTTTAGCTCCTCCCATACCGCCCTCTGATTTCTCTCTTTTCCTTTTCTCGCTAAATGCCACAAAAAGAAAACCGCAAGTAAACCACCAGTGAACATGGAGCCAATATTCCCATAAATCAACGGCTTTTCCTTTGATCCAAAACCATAAGCAAACAGATACGTAAGCCATGTCATTGCCACGGTTCCTGTCAGATACCATGCCGGAACCTGTACAAAATAAGAACACAGGCTGATTTTTTCTCCTGAGAAACGAGCAGACGTGACATTCTTTAAACCAGGAAATATCACGTTACATAGCCCATAGCCAAGAAGAAAAGAAAGCAGAAGATAAAGAACTGCTAACATAAGGATTCCTCCTATTCATTTGTAATATTTATATCATTTGCAATCAATTATTTCATAAATTGCAGAGTTATCTCATAAAAGCCCCCTCCGCTTTGAGGGAGCTGCATGAGAATATTATACTATATGTTTCATGGAATTAAAAGGTGAATTTTGGAAGTTTTATAGGGTTCCAGATGCAAAATTGCTGATTTTATCTAAAATAGATGGATAATGACTAATAATTTCTTCGTATTCTTTCTCTGTCAGACTCTTTGCCGCATCATTGGCATTCTTTAAAACGGTCGCATCCGTATAAATATCACCAAGGCGGAATTCCAAGTCACCGCTCTGACGCACGCCAAACATATCTCCTGGCCCTCTTAACTTCAGATCTTCACTTGCAATATAAAATCCATCATTCGAACGATTTAAGATATCAAGGCGAGCCATTGTCTCCTTGCTTTTTGAACCACTTACCAAGATACAGTAAGACTGATAGCCTCCTCGGCCAACACGTCCTCTTAACTGATGAAGCTGTGCCAAACCAAAACGCTCTGCATTCTCAATCATCATAACGGTCGCATTCGGTACATTGACACCAACTTCGACTACCGTCGTGGATACAAGCACCTTAATTTCGCCTTTTGAGAAGCGTTCCATAATAGCATCTTTTTCCTTCGGCTTCATCTTGCCATGCAGATACTCGATTGTAATCTGATTTCCTAATACCATACGAAGTTTCTCGGTATATTCAATTACATTCTCTGCCTCCATGTTCTCACTTTCTTCTACCATCGGGCAGATCACATAAGCCTGTCTTCCTTCGTATACCTGCTTTTCAATAAAGTGATATGCCTTATCACGATAACTGGTATCCACTACACAGTTCTTAATCGGCTGTCTGTTTGCCGGAAGCTCATCTAATACTGAGATATCCAGATCTCCGTACAAAATAATCGCGAGCGTTCTTGGAATCGGCGTAGCACTCATAACAAGGACATGTGGTTTCTCACCTTTTACAGACAGCATCTCTCTTTGCTTTACACCAAAACGATGCTGTTCATCGGTAATGACCAGTCCAAGTCTGTCATAATTCACTTTCTCCTGAATCAACGCATGAGTACCCACAATAATATCCGCTTCGTGGGCTTCAATTCGCTTATAGGCTTTCTTCTTCTCTCCTGCCGTCATAGAACCCACAAGAAGCTCAATACGGATGCCATACGGTTCAAGATTCTCGGTTAAAGATTCATAATGCTGCTTTGCCAACACTTCCGTCGGTACCATTAATGTTCCCTGATACCCGTTAAGCGCTGCCATCATAAGCGCTAACACTGCAAGAATCGTCTTTCCCGATCCTACATCCCCCTGCACCAAACGATTCATCACTTTATTCGAGGTCATATCGTTTTTAATCTCATTCCATACTTTCTTCTGCGCATTGGTAAGCTCATAAGGAAGTTTTTCAATCATCTCCTCGCACTCTTCCTTACATGAAATGGAAAATTCATTATACGCGGTCTTCTTATTCTCTTTTAGCTGATTTAATACCAGCGTAAAGATAAAGAATTCATCAAACACAAGACGATTTCTTGCATCTCTCATTGTCTCCTTTGATTTTGGAAAATGGATTTCCATCAGCGCTGCCTTCCGCTTCACTAAGTCATATTCCCTTCTGATTCTTGCTGGCAAGAACTCTTCCGGCATCTCTGTATTATGCAGTGCAAAATCAACCGCTTTCGATATCTGATTATTCGTAAGCCCGTCAGTCAGTGAATACAGCGGCTGCATCAGATTTAAAAGCGGACGGTATTCCTCCTGCTTATAGATCTTCGGCTGACTGATTGAAATCTGCCCATTCTTTCTCGTAACCTTCCCTCTAAATATATAACGACTTCCCATTTTAAGCGTACTTTTCAGATAAGGCTGATTAAACCAGGTAATAAAGATGGACCCGCTCGGATCCTTTACCCTGCATGTAATCATCTGAAGACCTCTGACCTTCTTTCCTTCGGGAACCGTGGCGACACTTGCCTCAATCGCTGCAATCTCGCCTTCTCTCAAACTTCCGATTGGCACAGGCAGTTCATATGTCTGATATCCTTTTGGATAATATTCAATCAAATCCAATATATTATAAATGCCTGCCTTCGCAAAACATTTTTCGGTCTTCTCACCAATTCCTTTAATTGCTCCTAGCTGATCTGTTAACTGCATGGTATACCCTTTCTATCTAAATAAACTCCTAATTTTCAATCTGACCATTATAATCTGCAGGTCTTTTCTCTTCACTGTACCCATATTATCACATTTCTCCTGGTTAGAACATACGTTTTGTAAAAACCACAAAAAAAGATGGGGGAATCAAAATTCAGACAAACTGTCTTTCTTTCCGATTCTTATCCCATCTTTCTTCCTTGCTCCTGTATATGCAGTTACCTGTCCACGTTTCATTGAATCGAGGATAGCCCCTTTCCCTCATAAGCTTTCTTTCTATTCTCTATGTATCCCCAGATTCCTACAGCCAAATTACAAGAATCACAGCCACAACTGCAGCTACTGACAAAATAGTATTCCGCATTGCTTTCTTTGATAATTCCTTTTCACTCATGGTAATCCCCCCTTTTCTCATAAGCCAAGTAAATATTTTCCATTTGTCATTTGATAATTATATCCTTTCCTATTTTCCGTGTCAATACTAATTTAAATTCCAACGGCATCTTTCAAAATTTTTCATTTCCATTTTCCATTATTTCTTATTATATTATTTCATATTTAACCATTCTCTATTCGAAATTTCTACTCTTCTCATTTTTCAACACCAAAACCTTACAACATCTCGCCCTTCTATCCTCCTACTCCTTTCCATCTTTCCTCATTAAATTACCATTCCTATCACATCAGCCAGCCGTAATATCTTTCTAATATCCAATGAATCCATCCATATGACAGAAACACAAAAAAACAAAGAAAGAGCTGGGGTTTTGACGACCTCTGTATTCGAAATGTCCAACTAATGACGAATAAAAACCGTTCGAGTCTTTGACTATCAAACAGTGTTTTCCTGTCTGATAGTCAAAAACTCGAACGGTTTTTGTCCGCTCATGCGCCCAAACATTCGGAATCCAGAGACCATCAAAGCCCCGGCTCTTTCCTTGCTATTCTACGCTTTCGTGTATATTCTCTATTCTACAGATAATACATAATAGTAGATTGGCTGACCACCCATGTGGACTTCAACGTCTACCATCGGATACTGATCGGAGATGATTTCAGCGATTTCATTCGCTTCTTCTTCGCTTGTTTCAGCACCGTAGTATAAACTGATTAATTCAGAATCATCATCTACTAACTGGTTGATTAAATCGATTGTAGTCTCTTTAATCTCAGTTCCAACAGAAAGGATTGCCTTATCGCCAATACCCATGATATTACCCTGCTTGATATCTTTTCCGTCAAGGGATGTATCACGTACTGCATAAGTAACCTGACCTGTTTTCACTCTGCCCATCTCTTCGATCATTCTTGCTTCGTTCTCTTCTGCAGACTTATCAAATACATAGTTGATAATCGCTGTAATACCCTGAGGAACGGTCTTAGATGGAATCACAACAATCTTCTTATCCTCAGTCAGATCTTTTGCCTGATTAGCGGCTAAGATGATATTGCTATTATTCGGTAAAATGAAGATGGTATCTGCATTTACGTGATCGATTGCATTTAACATGTCTTCTGTGCTTGGATTCATTGTCTGACCGCCTTCAATCAGATAATCAACGCCAAGGCCTTTAAAGATTTCATTAATACCTTCACCAATGGATACTGCTACAAAACCAACCGGCTTTCTAGGTTCTTCTTTCTTAACTTCAGCAGATTTCAGTTCTTCTTCTTTCTGCTGTTTTGCTTTATTTTCCGCATCTTTGATCAGTTTTTCATTATGCTCTTCACGCATATTGTCGATCTTCATGCGAGTTAAAGAACCATACGTAAGCGCTCTTTGGATGGCAAGACCAGGATCATTGGTATGTACATGAACCTTTACGATATCGTCATCTGAAACAACTACGATGGAGTCACCGATGGATTCTAAGTAACCTTTGAATTCATGTTCTGTTTCCATTGTATATTCTTTTTCAAGCATTACGATAAATTCTGTACAATAACCAAACTTAATATCTGCTGTCGCGATATTCTCTGAGCTTACATTTCCTTTTACACCAGTACTTGCAGGTACGATTTCAAAGTCAACTTCTTTGCCAAGCATTGCGTCATAGCCGCCTTTGATAACTTCTAAGAGACCCTGTCCACCGGAGTCCACTACTCCTGCTTCTTTTAATACTGGTAATAATTCTGGTGTGTATGCAAGAACTTCTTCCATACGTTTAATTACTTCTGCACCAAAGTACACCAAATCTTCTGTTTCAGACACTAATTCAGCTGCACGTTCTGCTCCGCCTTTTGCCACAGTAAGGATGGTACCTTCCTTTGGTTTCATGACTGCTTTATATGCTGTCTCAACAGCTTTTGCAAATGCATTCGCCATAACGGTTACATTGATTTCAGAATGTTCCTTTACTTCCTTTGTAAATCCTCTGAATAACTGAGATAAGATAACACCAGAGTTACCTCTCGCGCCTCTTAATGAACCGCTGCTGATTGCCTTTGCTAATGTCTCAAGCGTTGGATTCTCAATAGCTGAAACTTCCTTCGCCGCCGACATAATCGTTAATGTCATATTGGTTCCGGTATCACCGTCTGGAACCGGAAATACATTCAGTTCATTGATGTATTCCTTTTTCGCTTCGATACTTTTCGCCCCTGCAAGAAACATCTTCTGCAATAGCGCAGCATCAATCGTATTCAACGTCACTGGTTTGTTCCTCCTTAATACTAGTCGATGACCCTTACGCCCTCAACAAATATATTTATTTTTGCGACCTCAAGGCCTGCAAATTCTTCCACTTTATATTTCACATTGCTAATTAGATTTTCAGCCACTGCTGAAATACTAACACCGTAAGATACGATAATGTGTAAATCAATGGTAATCTTATTATTCTCTATCACTACGTTAACGCCATGATTCAGGCTCTCACGTCTTAGTAATTTGGCTAATCCATCTTTCATGCTGATAGATGCCATGCCTACAACTCCGAAGCATTCCACTGCGGAAGAGCCGGCGTACTTTGCAATAACATCGGTATCAATTGCGATTTCTCCGAGCTTTGTTAGCATCGTTCCATTCATACATAGCCCTCCAATTCATTCATAGATATTATTATTATAACCTCTTTTATGAAAAAAAGAAACATTATTTTCATATTTGGGGACATGAAAAGCATATATTGGTAGAAAGCATCCTTTTTGGAGTGGCTCACATGAAGAAAATGCTTGGCTTTATTTTATTCTGGATTGCAATTGGAATGACCATTATGCTCTTTATCACAAATGGCATTATCGCAATCTGTATTATTATTCTTTGTCTAATCTTAGGATACAACCTGTTCTGCAGCTAGGGGTTCTCCCCCGCGGTTTTTACATAAACACTCTGCATCTAAAACCACTTTCTTTTCTCGAAGAATCTTAATTTGCAAGAACTCTTTCTTGTAAAAGCGATATAAAGATTCTCTACAAACTAAAAAAGGGGTGTTGTATACAGATTCTACAACAACCCCTCTTTTCCATCGTCATTAAGCGCGTTCTACTTTACCAGCTCTTAAACAAGATGTACAAACATAAGTCTTCTGTGTTCCACCGTTAACTTTGATTCTAACAGATTTAACATTGGACTTCCACATCTTATTAGATCTTCCGGAAACCTGACTTCTGGAATGGCTCACAACCTTACCAAAGTGAGCACCTTTATCACAAATTGCACATTTAGCCATTGAAAAGCACCTCCTTAATTAAATTAGGCCTTGCGATCTATTACGTTTTAATAAATCGTCAGCTCGTGCATTAACAACAGACCAAAGGAAAAACTCTGCTCTGCTGCTCCTACTTATAGACACAGGTAAACCCAGTGCCATACAAGATGAATTACACTGTGACCTGCAAACAAAACTATTCTAACAGAATTCAATCTGTATTGCAAGTTAATTTTGCTTTTTTTTGCATCCAGTTTTATTCTTCGTTACCATTTAATATATCTTGCGCCATTGTATCTACCACTTTATCCTCGCTTCTTGCTTTAGAATCCTTGGTAAAACGATCGAGCACATCTGGTACCATATCAATCACTTTTGTCACAACATCCTGGTTCTTTACGTTAACAAGACGGATGCTTCCATCTTTAATCACAAGCACTGAACTTGGTGTAATCTTACCACCCATGCCGCCTGCCGCATTATTCTTGTTTTCATTTGTAAAAGCACCTGCACCAACTGCAAAGCTTACATCTACCAAAGGAAGGATCAAAGTTCCGTCATTCACCTTAACGGCATCCCCTACTACTGTCTTTGTAGTTAAAAATGTGTCCATTCCTTTAAACAAGGATTCTACGGTCCCTGTAAAATTCTGATCTTTCTTATCTGCCATCTATAACTTCCTCCTTTAACTTTCCTATACTCTTCTTTATATATTTAAAATGCTCATCCCGCCAAAGCTTAATTCCAATCTTAAGCAGGTTAAAGAGCCGTACTCTTCCCCTTACTTTCACTTCCGCTTCAAATACTTTATTCATAAAATCAGGCTCTATACTAAACTTGTCCCCATACATCGCATACACAAAAGACAAAGCTGCTAATGCTTCCCCTGTTGTATAAGGATCTCCGGTTCCATACTTAAAATAACCTTCCACGGTATGGGGGGATACATGCTTTAGTATGCCCCATAATGATGCAAATATGGTTTTCATGCCTGATTTATTTCCTTCATCCTTTAAAAAAGCCATCACCAGATTCTTCTTTTCAAATACATCACGGATGATTTTTAAAATCTTTTGTAGCTTTTCTTTCAGATTCCGTAAAGTGTCTATTGCTTTTTTTATGCCATCTCGTATCTTCCCAAAGAAAGAAACTTTTTTCGTTTTTTCCGTGGAGTCTTCCGCGGATTCATCCTGACTAGAGGAAGATTGTTTTTCAGAAAGCACATCTTTTTTTGAAATCGTCTCTTCCTTCAAGGACTGTCCTTGTTTTAAAGTTTCCTTCACTGTCAGTTCTTGCTTTCCGTCCGCTTTCACTTCCGATTTTGTCTGTACAACAGATTCTTCTTTGCCTTCCGAAGTTATCTTCGTTTTTTCTATTTGTTTTTCCTTTTGTACTGTTTCTGGTGTCTCTTTGGATTTTTCGATCGGGTTCCCCGTATGTTCTGCGAGCTTATCTTTTTTGTCTGCCGCCTTCTTTTCCAGGTCCCTAACCTTTCTCTCTTTCCCTTTGGCTTCTTTATCCTTGTTCCGGTCTTTTTTAGCTTTCTTTACCTTTGCTTTTTCAGGCTTTTCCTTCTTCTCCTTTTTGACCCTGGTGCTATCAAACACCTTAATGCCAAAGATTCGAAGTATTATCACCGGCTTCTTGTCCTCCAGAACAAAGTGCCCATGTATCAAATGCAAGAGCCAGTGTACCTTTCCGTCGATCAGCATGTCATCCCGCTTCTTAATAAAGAACCGGTATCGGACGGGCACAAACAGCGCAAGCAGGATAACCATCACTAAAGTTCCGAGGAGAACGGCTAATAAGATTCCTATTATTTTTAAAATGATTCCTATCACATGTAGCATATCCATTCCCCTATCTCTATTTCAATCTTCTAAGAAAAATACTCTCTTACCCCGAATCCACCTGTATTACGATAAACCTCGGTAATCATATCCTTAACCACGACTTTTGCTTCAGCAAGTCCATTCGCCATGCCAAGAATATGAATCTCTTTCTTCTTATAAAATGGAAACAGCAGCTCATTTGCCGGAATGATATCAAACAGGTTCTGCTCGTTGGATGCAAATGTGATCACATAAACCCCTGGCACAAGTTTTTCATGCCGTATGTTATAGATTGCCTTACGATGCTTTTTCTTTATAGTCTCGCCAAAGTATAACCTTTCCCTGAAGGTAACCATCCCATCACGCTTCTTTCTTAATACTGTCTTGCTACTGTACCTTTTTTTTGCAACATATCAAATATTATATACAGTAACCCCTGAAAAATACAATTGCCTGTCCAAATACTTCCTCTCACCAAAGGGCATCCCCCTAAATAAAAGGAAGCTTTTTTTATCGATTTATGCCTTTTCGCTGTAACATCAGCTTTTTTTCATCTTCTAAAACTTTTTAATGAATTCTAACTTTCTACTACATCAGATCCTTCATTAAATTCACACTTGCCACTTTTTCAGCAATATCTCTGCATCCTGCAATTGCGTTGCGTACATAGTTTGTTACTTCTTCTGAATTCACAAAGAATACTGGAAGTTCCTTTAACGTAGCTGCGATCATCGCACGGTTTAAATATTTAGACTGACTCTCTAACGCTTCCTGGAATTCTGCGATCAGTGCATTCCCTGTTTCTAATAGATATGCCTTATCTGCCATTCCTTCCACTTTGTCTTTCTGCTCTACAAATAAACTAGAGGATAATAAGGAAGAGGATAACTTCAGGCATTCAAATAGTGGCTGTAACATCAATGCTTCCACATCCTTTGTAAAGCTTTCCTTTACCGTATCAAGCACTGCTTCCCCGGAAATCATGTTCTCACTAAACACTTCTAACTTTCCTTCTGTCTTTATAAACAGATGTACCAGTTCATCCGGAATGCTTTCAAAACTCTCTTCTTCTATATTCGCCACGATTGCCTGAAGAATATCTTCTAATGCATACATTTCCTTTAATGACTTTTCACTGGCATATGGCATATTTAAAAGTACCGCATATAAACTATTGATCACTTCCTGAATCGCATAATAACTATCGGTTCCCTTTGTAATAATGCCAATCGCTTCCCCTAATCTTTCGCTTAAGGAATTAAACTTGTCTTCCTCTAAATCACGATAATCGGTCTGTTCGAATTCCTTCTTCAGCTCTTTTAATTCCACAAACTCAGCGTCTAATCCTTCCGGCTTATCAAGACCTGCACTAGAACGAATCATATACAGGAAATCCTGTACGCTTGCCTTCTCTGCGCCTTCATAGATGGATAAACTATCGGTTAAAAGATCATAAAACTTATTCTTTGTCATACGCACTGGAAGCTGAGATAGCATTTCCTTAATACGTTCGTTAATTCCTACGTTATCCTGATCTGAGAAAATATAGTTCAGCACTTCATTTGCTGCCTCTTCACTATCGATATCCTCTATCTCGCTTGCGTAATTTAATTCCAGACGATTTAACACATATTCATAAAGAGAGAACACATCTGTATAGTAAGTCAGTACCTTCATCTTACGAATAATGTCCCCTCGAAATGCTGCAATCTTAGAAATTGCCTTTTCTCTTTTCGCTGCATCAAATGGAGAAAGAATTGTATCCTTCACAATGCCGTTGATTTCTTTTAGCATAGTCACTGATTCTGCATCAAATGATACATCCCCATCTACTATGGATTCATAAACATTGAAATAGTGCATTACAAACTGAGTACCTGCATACGCCTGGTATGTACTCGCCAGTTCGCTCATTGCAACGGGAAGGTTTTCTTCCAGATTATGTCCACGGTTAATTTCATTTATCATTTTTTTATTAATCATCTTTTACTATCTCCGTTCTATCCTGCTAACATTTCAGCAGTCTCAGACTGCTTCCT